>NZ_RCOD01000050.1:0-17115 GCF_004307505.1 Pseudomonas sp. Sample_11 | reverse complement strand
AGCATAGCGCCAGTCAGATGTTCGCCAAGGGCATCGTCTCCGGCTGGATGATCGCTACCATGGTCTGGATGATCCCCTCCATGGAGAGCGCGAAGATGTGGATCATCATCCTCATCACCTACTTCATGGCGCTGGGCGACTTCACCCACATCGTCGTCGGATCGGCGGAAGTGTCGTATCTGGTGTTTGCCGGCGAGTTGCCGTGGAGTGATTTCTGGGCGGTGTTCGCCGGACCTACGCTGGCGGGGAACATCATTGGCGGCAGCTTTATCTTCGCGCTGATCAGCCATGCGCAAATTCGCAGTGAAAGCGGTGCGCCGAAGGAATCTGCGGATCAGGCTGTCAAGCCCGATCCGCAGTCGATCAAGAAATGATCAGTGGTGGGCTGGCTCAGCCACGCTGGCCGGCTCGTTGCGCGTCGCGTGCTTGACCAGTTTGCCGATGGTCAGGCCCTGCAGCAGGATCGACGACAGCACGACGATGTAGGTGATGCTCAGCAGCAGATCGCGCTCCGGGCCCAGCGGCAGGGCCAGGGCCAGTGCCACCGAAACACCGCCGCGCAAACCGCCCCAAGTGAGGATGCGGATGGTGCCGGCCGGCACTGAGCGCCAGCGCCGCAGCAGCAGGATCGCCGGCGCCACGGTAAGCAGGCGCGACAGCAGAATCGCCACCGCCAGCAGGCCTGCGGCGGCCATGTGCAGCCAGTTGAACGGCAGCAGCAACAGCTCCATGCCGATCAGCGCAAACAGCAGCGCGTTGAGCATGTCATCGAGCAACTCCCAGAAACCGTCCAGATAGCGCCGGGTCATGTCGTTCATCGCCAGATTGCGCCCCAGGTTGCCGATGATCAGACCGGCGACCACCATCGCGATCGGTGCCGAGACGTGCAACTCGGTGGACATCGCCGAGCCACCGATCACCAGGGCCAGCGTCAGCATCACGGTAATCTGGTGCTGCTCGACGCTTTTGATCATCCGATAGACCAGATAACCAATCAGCCCGCCGAACAACACACCGCCAATGGCCTCATGGACGAAGAGCATGGCCGTGGCGCTGACGGTCGGGGTTTCGCCCAGTTGCGCGATGCCCAGCAGCACGGTGAAGACCACCACCGCCGTGCCGTCGTTGAACAGTGATTCGCCGACGATGGTGGTTTTCAGTGGTTTCGAAGCGTTGGCGGTACGCAGTACGCCGAGCACGGCAATCGGGTCGGTCGGTGAGATCAGCGCGCCGAACAACAGGCAGTAGAGGAAACTCACGTGCCAGCCGAACAGGGCAAAAATGTAGAAGGCCAGGCTGCCGATCACCACGGTGGCGATCAACACGCCGAAGGTGGCCAGCAGGCCGATCGGCCAGCGGTAGCTGCGCAAATCATTGAGGTTGACGTGCAGGGCGCCGGCGAACAGCAGGAACGAGAGCATCCAGTTCATCAGCAGATCGCCGAAATCGATCTGGCCGATCAGTTGCTGCACGCGGTCTTCGAGGCCGGGAAAGCCGAGGACGCTGAGGCCTTGCAGGAGCAGTGAGAACAGCAGGGCGGTAACCATCACGCCGATGGTCGGCGGCAGGCCGATAAAGCGGAAATTGACGAAGGTCAGGAGGGTGGTGAGGCAGATGAAAGCGGCGACGAGTTCAAGCATCCGGGGTCCTTTGGATGGAGAGTGAATGGAGCGCGACCGGAGGTTGCACTCAGGGGTTTGATGGGCAAACAGCGACATGGGACACACCACAGTTCATTGTGGCGAGGGGATTTATCCCCGCTCGGCGGCGAAGCCGTCGCAATCGGGCTTATCGATAATTCCTGACAAAACCCGATCGAAGGTTTTGGGGCTGCTGCGCAGCCCAACGGGGATAAATCCCCTCGCCACAGGTAGTCAGTCGCAGAGGTCTCAGCCAGACACATTGACCGCACTCGCCCGCCGACGTTGCAGGTAAATGAACAACAGCGCCGTCAGCACCGTCAGCACGCCGACCAGCGCCCCGGTCCACGGCAGGTCCGCCAGATCCGCGCCGCTGGCAACCACCAGCCCGCCAATCCAGGCACCTGCTGCGTTGCCCAGATTGAACGCGCTCTGGTTCAGCGTCGAACCCAGATTCGGCGCTTCGTGCGCCTGATCGATGATCAACAGCTGCAGAATCGGGCACAGCGCAAAGGCGAAAATTCCCCACAGCACCAAGGTAATCGCCGCCGGAATCACCGCACGGCTGGTCTGGCTGAACGCCGCGAGAATCACCACAACTGCCAGTGCCACGCCGACCAGTGACGGCAGCAAGCGGCTGTCGGCCAGGCGCCCGCCGAGCATGCTGCCCGCTGTCAGGCCGACGCCGAACAACAGCAGCATCACCGTCACGCCGTGGGGGCTGACGCCAGTGATGTCTTGCAGGATCGGTGCGATATAGGTGAACACGCTGAACAGGCTGGTCGAGGCCAGCACGCTCATGCCCAGCGCCAGCAGCACGTTGGCCTTGCCCAGCACTTTGAATTCGCTGGCGAGGTTGGCTTTGTCCATTGCGATGTGTTTTGGCAGCCACAACCACTGCGCCAGCGCCGCAACAATGCCGATCACCGACACCGCCCAGAAGGTCGAGCGCCAGCCAGCGTATTGGCCAAGCGCTGTGCCGAGTGGCACGCCGAGCACGTTGGCCAGGGTCAGGCCGGTGAACATCATGGCAATCGCCTGCGCACGTTTGTTCGGCGCAACCAGCCCGGCAGCAACCACCGAGCCAATGCCGAAAAACGCCCCATGACACAGCGCCGTGACCACCCGCGCCGCCATCAGCGTCGCGTAGTTGGGTGCCAGCGCGCAGAGCACGTTGCCGAGGATGAACATCAGCGTCATGCCCAGCAATGTCGCTTTGCGCGGCATATTGGCGGTGCCGATCGCCAGGATCGGTGCGCCGAACACCACGCCCAGGGCGTAACCGGTGATCAGCAGCCCGGCGTGAGGAATGCTCACCGCCAGATCGCGGGCGACGTCGGGCAGCAGGCCCATGATGACGAATTCGGTAGTGCCGATGCCGAACGCGGCAACGGCGAGTGCAAGCAAAGCGAGCGGCATGCGCAAGGTCTCTGTCGGTAGTCTTGACGCTTTGATCAGGCATACGCGTGCCAGCGACCGTTTTCGAAGAAAGCGGAGCAGGCAGCTTTTATTGGAGTTTTTTGGTGTGCAGCTGAGTACGGCGTGGTGGGTTGCAGTATAAACAGCTGCTGACACATGGCGAATCAATAATCTGACTAATCGACGGCGCGCTGGAAGTGCCGTGTTATATCCAGCTGAAAGAACCTTTCTGCCGGGCGCGGCTCTTAGCCTGTGGGCAGGTGCTGATCGGCATGCTGGTGATGAATTTCTGATCGCTCGCCAATTTCTCCAATCGAAAAAAGGACGACGTTATGACAGTGGCTCTGTGGTGTGTGTTGGTCGCGATTTTCCTGCCGTACGTATGCACGATCGTGGCGAAGGCCACCGGCGGTTTCCGCCTCAAGGACAATTATGATCCACGGGACTTTCTCGACAGCGTCGATGGCGTCGCCCGTCGCGCCCACGCCGCGCAACTGAACAGCTTTGAAGTAACGCCTGCGTTTGCCGCTGCGGTGATCGTTGCGCACCTGGTCGGCACTGCGCAGCTGGTGACGGTCAATGTGTTGGCCGTGCTGTTTATCACCAGTCGCCTGCTGTACATCATCTGCTACCTGGCTGACTGGGCTGCACTGCGTTCGGTGGTGTGGTTTATCGGGATGGGGCTGATTGCTTCGTTCTTCTTTGTGTCCATTTAAAAGCAAGGTCAAAAGATCGCAGCCTGCGGCAGCTCCTACAGAGGAATGCATACTCCTGTAGGAGCTGCCGAAGGCTGCGATCTTTTGCCTTTAGGGTTTGTCAGCCACCTGTGGCACTTGCGGCAACTCTTGTCCTTTAGGCCAGAGCATCCAGATCTGCCCCTGCTGTTTCATGTCCCCGGCCAGTTGCCCGGCCGCATCACCCGTGCCCCAGAACAGATCCGCGCGCACCTCGCCGGCAATCGCGCCGCCGGTATCCTGCGCCGCGACCGGGCGGACCAGCGGGGTGCCATCCGGTTTGGTGGTCGACAGCCATAACAGACTGCCCAACGGAATCACCTTGCGATCCACCGCCGCGCTGTAGCCGGCGGTCAGCGGCACGTTCAGCGAGCCGCGCGGGCCTTCGTTGCTGTCCGGGTTGCGGGTGAAGAACACGTAGCTCGGGTTGCTGGCCAGCAGTTCCGGAATGCGCGTCGGGTTGGCCTTGGCCCAGTTGCTGATCGCGGTCATGGTCACGTCTTCTTTCTTCAGCTCGCCTTGCTCGACGAGCCAGCGACCGATCGGTCGGTACGGGTGGCCATTCTGATCGGCGTAGGCGATGCGCAACTGTTTGCCGTCCTCGGTCTGGATCCGGCCCGAGCCCTGGATCTGCAGAAATTGCAGATTCATCGGATCAGTCAGGTAAGCAACTACCGGCGCTTTCACGCCTTTGGATTCAATGGTCGCCGCGTCGTCGTAAGGCTTGAGCACGCGACCTTCGAGGCGGCCGCGCAGGCGCTTGCCTTTCAATTCCGGGTAGATGCTGTCGAGCGAGACGATAATCATGTCTTCCGGCACGCCATACACTGGCACGTTCGCCGTTGCGGTGGGCGTCAGGCTGCCGGGGTACACCGGTTCGTAGTAGCCAGTGATCAGACCGTTGGGGTTGTCGTTCTCGGCGCGCAGGCCATAGACATCGAGATTCTGCTTGAGGAATGCACGAATCTCGGCGGCGCTTTGCGGCACATTCGCCGCCGCAGCGCAGGTCGGGCCCCACACCGCGTCGGCTTTGAGTCGTGTGCACGCGCTGCGCCATGAACCGAAACCGGCGACCAGATCGCTGTCGGAGACCGCGGGCAAGGCTTCCCAGGTTGCGCTGGAATACGTAGCCAGTGCGTGGGTTTTTGGTTTGGCGCTGTCGCCGCCTGTGCAACCGGCGAGGATGGCGAGCAGTGGAAGGGTGACGATAAGCGGGTGACGCCAGGCCGTGAAGCGGCTGTTCATGGAGTGATTCCTGTGCCGGTTGGCCGAGTGCTCCATGCGCTCGACCAACCCGTATTTTTAATAGGGCTATTGGTGTTTGGCGGTGAGCCGAGGATACTGGCCGCCGATTTCCGCGACCTGAAGCCACCATGACTCTGAAACCCATTGCTGTTGTATTGCTGGCCTGCCTGACCTTGTCCGCCTGTGGCGGTGTCGACCCGAATTCGCCGCTGGGCCAGCGCAAGGCGATCTTCAAGCAGATGCTCAAGACCAGCGAAGACCTCGGCGGCATGTTGCGCGGGCGCATTGCCTTCGACGGGCCGAAATTTGCCGAGGGCGCAGTCAGACTTGATGCGTTGGCCCATGAGCCGTGGAAGCATTTCCCGCAGGTGCGCGAGGAAGATCACACCAGCGCCAAAGATGATGTCTGGCAGAAACAGGCGCGTTTTCAGGAACTGGCCCGCGCCCTCGAGACAGCCACTGGTGAATTGGTGGTCGCCAGTCAGGTTCAGCCGTACAAGGCCAGCAATCTTGGGCCGGCAGTGCAGAAAGTTGAAGATGCCTGCAGTGCTTGCCATAAAGAGTTTCGCGATCATTGATTCCTGAAGCTGCTGAGTGCCTTGTGGCGAGTGACTACCTTGTGGCGAGGGGATTTATCCCCGATGGGCTGCGAAGCAGCCCCAAAACCATACAACCGGGTTTTTTCAGTCGGACCCGACTAGCCAAATTTGCGACGGCCTCGCCGCCGGAAGGGGATAAATCCCCTCCCCAAAGGGCTTCGGTTACTTATCGATCTCGTCCAGCGCTTCCTGCAGTTCCTTGCGCGACTCGGCGAGCTTTTCCTTGCGCTTGTTGATCTTCTCCGGATCGCCCTTCTTCATGGCCTTGTCGAGGTCCGCCTGACGCTGGCTCACCTCATGCTTGGCCTCAAGCACTTTGTTCTCACGTTCTTTTTTCAGCCCGGCGTCGGTGCAGTGTTCATTGACTTCACGCAGTGCGGTTTCCAGGCCTGCCTGCTGCTCCATGTTGCCGCGCGACTTGGCCTGTTCGATCTGATTGATGATGCCCTGCTTCTTGGCAGCGCAACCGGTCAGGCCCGGGCCGTCTTCTTCGGCCATGACCGGGGCGGCCATGACGCCGCAAAGAGTAAGCAGGGCGAGCGGTGCGAGAAATTTCATAAAAGCTCCATGTGCAAAGGCAATCGGGGTGGGAGGGCACTGCGCTGTTGGAGCGTCTGGCCGGCCGTTGGGTTCCCGCCGGGCGGGGATTGCAGGTTCAGAAGCCGTCGATTCCGGCGGCTTTCAGGGTTTCACTCAAAGCCAGTACCTGCGGGTCGCGAAAGAATGCGCTCAGTTGCGCCGCGCGTCCCGGGCCGATGCCGGCTTCTGCCTGCCATTGTTCAGTGTCGCGTTGTGCCAGGGCCTGCCACGAATCGTCCAGTTGTGCCTGTCCGGTCGGCGGCATGCCCAGCGCTTTCAACCATCGAGCGAACGGCTGTTGCCGCGCGCCGTGAAAACTCTGGATCAGACGTGCGCTGCTGCGCTCGCCGAGGCCGGCAATGTTAGCAAGCTCTGACGCATCGAGGGTCAGCCAATCCAGCAGGTGTTTCAGACGGCCTGTTTCCAAAAGTTTCTCCCAGGTGCCACGCCCGACATGTTGCATGGCCAGGCCTTGCTTGCCACTGAGCCAGGTCAGACGCGCGAGAAACTGGCTTTCACACCCCGGCGTCGGTTGCCAACAGCTCAGTACGTGGTAATCGCCGGCATCGGGAATGCTGATGTCTGCCCGTTCGCTGGTGCGCAGCACGACACTGTCGAGGCGCGGAATGGTCAGCCCGGCCAGACTGATTGCCACCTGATCGCCTGGACGGATGTCGAGGGTTTGCCAGCGCTTGAGCGAGCTGACTCTGACCCGTTTGATTTCGCGGTCATCGAGTCTGACGGGCAGCAGTTCCAGCACCGGAGTGATTCGCCCGGTGCGGCCGATTTTGAAGTTGACCTTGCGCACTTCGGCCAATGCTTGGGCGAACGGGTATTTCCAGGCGATTGCCCAATACGGCGCGTGAGCCTGCCAGCGTTCGGCAGGTGGCCGTTGGCTCTGACGCAGCACCACGCCGTCGCTGGCAAAGGGCAGGGGCGAGCGATACCAGTGCTCGCGCCATTTTTGCGCGTCTTCGAATCGGCTGACGGGCTGTGTAAAGGGCTCGGTTGCGGCGAACCCCAACGCCTGCAGTTCGGACATTCTTTCCGGCAGCCGCACAGGACCTTGCGGCCAGTCCCATACAAACAGACCGATCCCGGCGGCCTGTTCGGCATCCAGGGATTTGCGCCCCATCAGCCCGGCTACGGTGGCGCGGGCGTTGACGCTGCCGGACTGTGATTGAACATGCGCATTGAGGCGCCAATAGAGTTCGCCTTGTACCAGCAGATCCCGTGGCAGCCTCAACCGTTGCGGATTGGCTGCAATCCTGCGCGCGGAAGCGGTCCAGTCCTGACCATTGACACCGTCGCCGCGACTGATCGCCTGCTGCAATACTCCCTGGCGGTAGATCAGCGTGACAGCCACGCCGTCGACCTTGGGCTGCACCCAGACGTTCTGGCGATCGCGCAACCAGTGGGCGACGTCTTCGGCTTTGTGCAGCTTGTCCAGACCGGTGTGGGCGATGGGGTGGGTGACCGTGCCGGACGCGGTGTGCAACGGCTGCGGGGATGAGGGTTGATTGAAACAGGCTTGCCATTCTTTCAGCCGCAGCCGGGACTGGTCATAGAGTTCGTCGCTGATCAATGAACGGCCTTCGCGGTGATAGGCGTCGTCCCATTGGTCGATCCGGTTTTGCAGGGCGGTGATTTCGCGTTGGGCTTGGGAAAGATCCCAGTTCGGGCAGTTGGCTTGGCTGACGAGGGTGATGAGTGCCAGCAGGAAGGCCAGCAACAGGCGCAGTGTGAAGAGCATTGTGAGCGTCCTTGCTCGGGGGGGTGATGCTTGAAGGGTAGGTGAGGATCTGAAGAACGTTGCGCGGCTTTTTTGCGAACTGTTTCGGGGCAGGGGAACTGGTGTTGCCGGGGCGGGCGCCTTCGCGAGCAGGCTCGCTCCCACACGGATCTCAAAAAATCTGTCAGGCATGAAAAAGCCCCGCACGGCGCGAACCGTGCGGGGCTTTCATGCAGCCAGGGGGTTACAGGCCAGCGGCAGAACGCAGGGCGTCGGCGCGGTCGGTTTTTTCCCAGGTGAACGTGGTGAAGCTGTCTTCGCCAACGGTCTTGGTCTGCGGCGCACGACCGAAGTGGCCGTAGGCTGCGGTTTCCTGGTACATCGGGTGCAGCAGGTCGAGCATGGTGGTGATTGCGTATGGACGCAGGTCGAACACTTCACGCACCAGTTTGATGATCTTGTCATCGCTGATCTTGCCGGTGCCGAAGGTGTTCAGCGAGATCGACGTAGGCTGAGCCACACCGATCGCGTAGGAAACCTGGATCTCGCAACGCTCGGCCAGGCCGGCCGCAACGATGTTCTTGGCCACGTAACGGCCAGCGTAGGCAGCCGAACGGTCAACCTTCGATGGATCCTTGCCGGAGAACGCGCCGCCGCCGTGACGGGCCATGCCGCCGTAGCTGTCGACGATGATCTTGCGGCCGGTCAGACCGCAGTCACCTACCGGGCCGCCAATGATGAACTGGCCGGTCGGGTTGATGTGGAACTGGGTGTCCTTGCTCAGCAGTTCGGCAGGCAGTACGTGCTTGACGATCAGCTCCATCACGCCTTCGCGCAGGTCTTTGTACGACACTTCCGGGTTGTGCTGGGTCGACAGAACAACAGCGTCGATGCCGACAACCTTGCCGCCTTCGTAACGGCAGGTCACTTGCGACTTGGCATCCGGACGCAGCCACGGCAGCAGGCCCGACTTGCGTGCTTCAGCCTGACGCTGCACCAGCTGGTGCGAGAAGGTGATCGGCGCTGGCATCAAAACGTCGGTTTCGTTGCTGGCGTAACCGAACATCAGGCCCTGGTCGCCGGCGCCCTGATCTTCAGGCTTGGCACGGTCGACGCCTTGGTTGATGTCAGGGGACTGCTTGCCGATGATGTTCATCACGCCGCAGGTGGCGCCGTCGAAGCCGACTTCGGAGCTGGTGTAGCCGATGTCGCAAATCACGTCACGAACGATCTGCTCCAGGTCGACCCAGGCGCTGGTGGTCACTTCACCGGCAACGATGGCCACGCCGGTCTTGACCAGGGTTTCCACAGCCACGCGAGCGTGTTTGTCCTGGGCAATAATGGCGTCCAGCACCGCATCGGAAATCTGGTCGGCGATTTTGTCCGGATGTCCTTCAGACACGGACTCGGAGGTGAAGAGGGAGTATTCGCTCATCTCGATGTTTTCCTGAATTTACCGATGGTGAGTGTCGCCAGCCGGTCGCTGAAAGTGGCGAACCTGGATCTGGAAACCATTACGTAAGCCTACATAGAGGCTTTCCCCGGGAACGAGTCCCGCAGCGGTGGCCCAACGGGCCAGATCGTCCTGTTCAAACCCCAACCAGAGATCACCGCAGGCCTCCCTGGCCCAACTCTGGTTGTGGCTACATAACTCTGTCACGAGCAGGCTACCGCCCGGTTGCAGCAAGTCGGCCATGTGCCTGAGCGCATCGGCCGGGGCGGCGAAATGGTGCAGGACCATGTTCAACACCACGCAATCGGCTTGAAGGCTTGTGCCGTTCAATGCATCGGCCAATTGCAGGCTGACGTTAGCCAGCTGTTCACGTTCACATACCTGACGCGCCAGTTCGAGCATCGCCGGGCTGTTGTCCAGCGCGGTTACGGTGCCGAAGCGACGGGCCAGTTCCGGCAGAAAAGCACCATCGCCGGGGCCGACTTCAATGGCCGTGGCTGCACCATCGAAGTTCAGTTTGTCGAGCAGGGCCAGCACGCTGTCACGGTACTGCGGCAGGCCTGCGATCAAATCCTGCTGGGCACGGAATTTTTCCGCGACCCGGGCGAAAAAGTCCCGGCTGGCGGCAGCACGCTGACCATGAACCTGCTCGATGCGTGCTTGCACTTCATCAGGCAGATCCAGATCGTCGACTTCTTCCAACAACGCCGCGTGCAGCTTGCCGCCGAGCAATCCGCTGTGGGGCAGGGCGCGCCGATAAAAAATCGCGTTGCCCTCACGGCGTGTCGCCACCAGATCGGCTTGCGCCAGCACCTTGAGGTGGTGGCTCATGCCCGACTGGCCGATGCCGAAAATCTGCGCCAGCTCCAGCACGCCAAACGAATCGTTGGCCAGCGCGCGCAATACATTCAGCCGCAGCGGATCGCCGCCGGCCTTGCACAGGGCCGCCAGCTCGTCGCAATCGTCATGGCGAATGGAAGGCACGCGTAAGTTCATAGGGCTGGCAGTCTAGAGACGGGGGCAAGGCACCGCAAGGCCAATATCAAAAAGTTTTGATATTGCTCGATAAATGGCACTTCTCGGCGGACGGCAGTCTCTACAAACGAATAGCGGAAAGGTTTCACCAAGCGAAACCTGTGCTATCGATTGGAAAAACGCCTGCCGATGACTATCTGTCATTGCCCCGAGGCGCATGGGTGAGGGAAAATGCCCTCCTTTTTTCCGTTTCAGTCTATTCACACCCAGGAGATCAGCGATGCCTAGCCGTCGTGAGCGTGCCAACGCCATTCGTGCCCTCAGCATGGATGCCGTGCAAAAAGCCAACAGCGGCCATCCCGGTGCCCCTATGGGTATGGCAGATATTGCCGAAGTGCTGTGGCGCGACTACCTCAAGCACAACCCGAGCAACCCGTCGTTCGCCGACCGTGACCGCTTCGTGCTGTCCAACGGCCACGGCTCGATGTTGATCTACTCGCTGCTGCACCTGACCGGCTACGACCTGTCGATCGACGACCTCAAGCAGTTCCGTCAACTGCACAGCCGCACTCCAGGCCACCCGGAATTCGGTTACACCCCGGGCGTCGAAACCACCACCGGCCCGCTGGGTCAGGGTCTGGCCAACGCCGTCGGTTTCGCCTTGGCGGAAAAAGTCATGGGCGCGCAGTTCAACCGTCCCGGCCACAACATCGTTGACCACCACACCTACGTGTTCCTCGGTGATGGCTGCATGATGGAAGGCATTTCCCACGAAGTCGCTTCCCTGGCCGGCACGCTGGGCCTGGGCAAGCTGATTGCCTTCTACGATGACAACGGCATTTCCATCGACGGTGAAGTCGAAGGCTGGTTCACCGATGACACGCCGAAGCGTTTCGAAGCCTACAACTGGCAGGTGATCCGCAACGTCGACGGCCATGATCCGGAAGAGATCAAAACCGCCATCGAAACCGCGCGCAAGAGCGCTCAGCCGACGTTGATCTGCTGCAAGACCACCATTGGTTTCGGTTCGCCGAACAAGCAGGGCAAGGAAGATTGCCACGGCGCCCCACTGGGTGACGCGGAAATCGCCCTGACCCGTCAGGCGCTGAACTGGAACCACGGCCCGTTCGAAATCCCGGCCGAGATCTATGCCGAGTGGGACGCCAAAGAAGCTGGTCGCGCGGTTGAAGCCGAGTGGGATCAGCGTTTCGCCGCTTACTCCGCTGCATTCCCGACTGAAGCCAACGAGCTGATCCGTCGTCTGAGCGGCGAACTGCCGGCCGACTTCTCGGAAAAAGCCTCGGCCTACATCGCCGAAGTCGCGGCCAAGGGCGAGACCATCGCCAGCCGCAAAGCCAGCCAGAACACCCTCAACGCCTTCGGCCCGCTGCTGCCGGAAATGCTCGGCGGTTCGGCTGACCTCGCCGGCTCCAACCTGACCCTGTGGAAAGGCTGCAAAGGCGTCAGCGCTGAAGACGCCAGCGGCAACTACATGTACTACGGCGTGCGCGAGTTCGGCATGACCGCGATCATGAACGGCGTCGCCCTGCACGGCGGTCTGGTGCCTTACGGCGCGACCTTCCTGATGTTCATGGAATACGCGCGCAACGCCGTACGCATGTCGGCTTTGATGAAGAAGCGCGTGATCCACGTCTACACCCACGACTCCATCGGTCTGGGCGAAGACGGCCCGACGCACCAGCCGATCGAGCAACTGACCAGCCTGCGCAGCACGCCGAACCTCGACACCTGGCGTCCAGCCGATGCCGTGGAATCGGCAGTGGCCTGGAAAAACGCTCTGGAGCGCAAGGACGGCCCTTCGGCGCTGATCTTCTCGCGGCAGAACCTGCAGCACCAGGAACGCGACGCTGGCCAGATTGCCAACATCAGCCGTGGCGGTTATGTGCTCAAGGATTGCGCAGGCGAGCCTGAGCTGATCCTGATCGCCACCGGTTCGGAAGTCGGTCTGGCGGTTCAAGCCTTCGACAAACTGACCGAGCAGGGCCGCAAGGTTCGCGTGGTCTCGATGCCTTGCACCAGCGCGTTTGATGCTCAGGATGCGGAGTACAAGCAGTCGGTTCTGCCGTTGCAGGTCAGCGCACGTATCGCCATCGAAGCGGCCCACGCCGATTTCTGGTTCAAGTACGTGGGTCTGGAAGGTCGCGTGATCGGCATGACCACCTACGGTGAGTCGGCGCCGGCTTCGGCATTGTTCGAAGAGTTCGGCTTCACCCTGGAAAACATCCTCGGTCAGGCTGAAGAGCTGCTGGAAGACTAAGCAGTACGAATGCGGTGGCCCTGGCTGCCGCGTTCCCCTGTAGGAGCTGCCGAAGGCTGCGATCTTTTGATCTTGATCTTAAAAACAAGATCAAAAGATCGCAGCCTCGTTTCACTCGTCAGCTCCTACATGGGGTTGTGTTGTTAGCGAATCTATCGAGAACCCCATGCCTCAACCGCGTCCCTACAAAGTTGCACTCAACGGCTACGGCCGCATTGGTCGTTGCGTCTTGCGGGCGTTGTTCGAGCGCGGCGCGAAGGCCGGGTTTGAAATTGTCGCGATCAACGATCTGGCCGACATGGCCAGCATCGAATACCTGACACGCTTCGACTCCACCCACGGCCGCTTTCCCGGCGAAGTGCGTGTTGAAGGCGATTGTCTGCATATCAATGGCGACTGCGTGAAGGTCCTGCGCAGTGCTACCCCCGAAGGCATCGATTGGGCGTCTCTGGGCGTCGATCTGGTGCTGGAATGCTCCGGCGCTTACCACACCCGTGCCGATGGCCAACGTTTTCTCGATGCCGGCGCGCCGCGTGTGCTGTTCTCGCAGCCGATGGCCAGCGAAGCGGATGTCGACGCCACCATCGTCTACGGCGTCAATCAGGAATGCCTGACCGGCGACGAACTGCTGGTGTCCAACGCCTCCTGCACGACGAATTGCGGCGTGCCGCTGCTGCGCCTGCTCGATCAGGCGATCGGTCTGGATTACGTGTCGATCACCACGATTCACTCGGCGATGAACGATCAGCCGGTGATCGACGCCTATCATGACGAAGACCTGCGCCGCACGCGTTCGGCGTTCCAGTCGGTGATCCCGGTGTCCACTGGTCTGGCGCGTGGTATCGAGCGTCTGCTGCCGGAACTTGCCGGGCGAATTCAGGCCAAAGCCGTGCGCGTGCCGACAGTCAACGTGTCCTGCCTCGACATCACGATGCAGACCGCCACAGCGACTGACGCCAGTGAGGTCAACCGGATCCTGCGCGAAGCCGCCACCAGCGGCCCGCTCAAAGGCCTTCTGGCCTACACCGAGTTGCCGCACGCCAGCTGTGATTTCAACCATGACCCACATTCGGCCATCGTCGATGCCAGTCAGACCCGTGTTTCCGGCCCCAAACTGGTGAACATCCTGGCCTGGTTCGACAACGAATGGGGTTTTGCCAACCGAATGCTGGACGTTGCAGACCACTATCTGCAAACAGCAACTTCAAAAAAACCGTAGGAAGTGCGACCCATGACCGTGTTGAAGATGTCCGACCTCGATCTGCAAGGTAAGCGCGTATTGATCCGCGAAGACCTCAACGTCCCCGTCAAGGACGGTGTTGTCACCAGCGACGCGCGCATCCTGGCTTCGCTGCCGACCATCAAGCTGGCCCTGGAAAAAGGCGCGGCAGTGATGGTCTGCTCGCACCTGGGCCGTCCTACCGAAGGCGAATTCTCCGCCGAAAACAGCCTGAAACCTGTCGCCGATTACCTGAGCAAAGCGCTCGGCCGTGAAGTGCCGCTGGTGGCTGATTACCTCGGCGGTGTCGAGGTCAAGGCCGGCGACATCGTGCTGTTCGAAAACGTGCGCTTCAACAAGGGCGAGAAAAAGAACGCCGATGACCTGGCCCAGCAATATGCGGCCCTGTGCGACGTGTTCGTGATGGATGCTTTCGGTACTGCTCACCGCGCCGAAGGTTCGACCCATGGCGTCGCCAAGTTCGCCAAAGTCGCCGCTGCCGGCCCGTTGCTGGCCGCTGAACTGGACGCACTGGGCAAAGCCCTGGGCGCACCGGCCAAGCCAATGGCGGCCATTGTTGCCGGCTCCAAGGTCTCGACCAAACTCGACGTGCTCAACAGCCTGAGCCAGATCTGCGATCAACTGATCGTCGGCGGCGGCATCGCCAACACCTTCCTCGCGGCGGCTGGTCACCCGGTCGGCAAGTCGCTGTACGAACCGGACCTGCTCGACACCGCCCGTGAAATCGCGGCGAAAGTCAGCGTGCCGTTGCCGGTCGACGTCGTGGTCGCCAAGGAATTCGCCGAAAGCGCTGAAGCGACTGTGAAGCTGATCGCTGATGTTGCGGCTGACGACATGATTCTCGACATCGGCCCGCAAACCGCGGCCAACTTCGCCGAGCTGCTGAAATCGTCGAAAACCATTCTGTGGAACGGCCCGGTCGGCGTGTTCGAGTTCGATCAGTTCGGCAACGGCACCAAAGTGCTGGCCCAGGCCATTGCCGAAAGCTCGGCATTCTCCATTGCTGGCGGTGGCGACACCCTGGCGGCGATCGATAAATATGGCGTGGCTGAGCAGATCTCCTACATTTCCACCGGTGGTGGCGCGTTCCTCGAATTCGTCGAGGGCAAGGTGCTGCCTGCCGTTGAAGTCCTGGAAAGCCGGGCCAAGGCCTGAGGCCGCCCGTTTGGCCAGGCAAAGGAGTGTTCACATGGTCAAGTCGTTAGCGCTGTTGTTGCTGACCGGTACGCTGGCGGCCTGCGGGAGCACCCCGAAGGCTGACGCCACGCCAGCACCGAGCGAACCGCAGAAGGGCTGTTATCAGGCCGACTGGCAGGCCGAAACCAACCCGGTGCTGAACAAGCGCTCGGGTCCGGACGGCCTGGACAAATACGAGACGCAAACCCCGGTCAAGGAACATGGTTGTCCTTGACGGGTCTGACTCTTTAACTCAGGGCTGGCGGCGTGCGTCGTCAGTCGAGGAACACGGATGAAAGGCTTGATCGCCGTTGCGGCGTTGGCATTGTTGGGCGGTTGCGCGCAGTTGAACCTGTTTCAGTCGTCGGCCCCGGCAGACAACTGGACGACCTGGACCTGCGACAGCCAGGCCAAGGTGGTGTGGCGTTATGTCGATGCCGGCCAGAAGGAAGTCGACGTTCGCCTCGGCGGCGGTGATCAGGTCTATCGCCTGAAAGAAGAGCCGGGCGCCTCGGGCACGCTGTACAGCGATGGCATGCTGGCGTTTCACGTCAAGGGTGACGAAGGCCTGGTGTACTGGGTCGCCACCAATGACCTGATTGGCCGTGGTTGCAAGGCCGAGTAACACGATTGAATTGGTGTACAGAGATCCAAATGTGGGAGCGAGCCTGCTCGCGAAAGCAATCTTGCCGTCGATGATGCAGTGTCTGTCAGACCGCTTTCGCGAGCAGGCTCGCTCCCACAGGGGGTCTCTGTTGTTCACACAGTTTTGGTAACACCGAATCACCAGACCGGACCTCAACCCCCGATCTGCATTAACTTGAATAGCCGCCGCCGCTCCGGCAGGCTGGCACGATCAACGACCCTCAACCGGGAGAGACACACACAATGGCACTTATCAGCATGCGCCAGATGCTGGACCACGCAGCCGAGTTCGGCTACGGCGTTCCAGCCTTCAACGTCAACAACCTTGAGCAGATGCGCGCCATCATGGAAGCCGCTGACAAGACTGACTCCCCGGTGATCGTCCAGGCTTCGGCCGGCGCCCGCAAATACGCCGGCGCACCATTCCTGCGTCACCTGATCCTGGCGGCGATCGAAGAATTCCCGCACATCCCGGTGTGCATGCACCAGGACCATGGCACCAGCCCTGACGTCTGCCAGCGTTCGATTCAACTGGGCTTCAGCTCGGTGATGATGGACGGCTCGCTGGGCGAAGACGGCAAGACCCCGACCGACTACGACTACAACGTCCGCGTTACCCAACAAACCGTCGCCATGGCCCACGCCTGCGGCGTTTCGGTAGAAGGCGAGCTGGGTTGCCTGGGTTCGCTGGAAACCGGTATGGCCGGTGAAGAAGACGGCATCGGCGCCGAAGGCGTTCTGGATCACAGCCAGATGCTGACCGACCCGGAAGAAGCCGCTGACTTCGTCAAACGCACCCAGGTCGATGCCCTGGCCATCGCTATCGGCACCAGCCACGGCGCCTACAAGTTCACCAAGCCACCAACCGGCGACGTGCTGGCGATCGACCGCATCAAGGAAATCCACAAGCGCATCCCCAACACCCACCTGGTGATGCACGGTTCGTCCTCGGTTCCGCAAGAGTGGCTGGCGATCATCAACCAGTACGGCGGCGACATCAAAGAAACCTACGGCGTCCCGGTTGAAGAAATCGTCGAAGGCATCAAGCACGGCGTGCGCAAGGTCAACATCGACACCGACCTGCGCCTGGCCTCCACTGGCGCCATGCGTCGCCTGATGGCTACCAACCCGAGCGAATTCGACCCACGTAAATTCTTCGGCGCCACCGTGACCGCAATGCGCGATGTATGTATCGCTCGTTATGAAGCGTTCGGTACTGCCGGTAATGCCTCGAAGATCAAACCGATCTCCCTGGAAGCGATGTACCAGCGTTATCTGAAGGGTGAGTTGAACGCGAAGGTCAACTGAGCCTGAGTGTTGAGCTGATTAAAAGAAACCCGCCGAGACAGACTGTGTGAAAACGCACTGATGGTGGTTCCAGCAAACGCCCCGACTTGTTC
>NZ_RCOD01000025.1:0-17580 GCF_004307505.1 Pseudomonas sp. Sample_11 | reverse complement strand
TGCAGCTTGCAGCTTGCAGCTTGCAGCTTGCAGCTTGCAGCTTGCAGCTTGCAGCCCATAAAAAAACCCAGCACCAGGCTGGGTTTTTTTATGGGCGGCTGCTTTTAACCGTTGAACACGTCATCCACGCTTTTCAGCGGGTAGTTCTTCGGATACGGCAGAGTAGCAACGCCGGTCTCGATCGCGGCCTTGGCCACGGCGTCGGAGATCAGGGTGATCAGGCGCTTGTCCATTGGCTTCGGAATGATGTACTCACGACCGAATTCCAGCGGAGCACCGCCGTAGGCATCGCACACGTCCTGTGGAACAGGCAGTTTGGCCAGTTCGCGCAGGGCGTTGGCGGCGGCGACTTTCATTTCTTCGTTGATGCGCTTGGCGCGAACGTCCAGGGCACCACGGAAGATGAACGGGAAGCCCAGCACGTTGTTGACCTGGTTCGGGTAGTCCGAACGGCCGGTAGCCATGATCACGTCGCTACGGGTGGCGTGCGCCAGTTCCGGGGAGATTTCCGGATCCGGGTTGGAGCAGGCGAAGACGATCGGGTTGGCCGCCATCGACAGCAGGCCTTCGGCGCTCAGCAGGTTCGGACCGGACAGACCGACGAATACGTCAGCGCCTGCCAGTGCGTCTGCCAGGGTGCGCTTCTCGGTAGCGTGGGCGAACACGGCTTTGTACTGGTTCAGGTCGTCACGGCCGGAGTGGATCACGCCGGTACGGTCAACCATGAAGATGTTTTCGATGCGAGCGCCCATGCTCACCAGCAGTTTCATGCAGGAGATGGCGGCAGCGCCGGCGCCGAGGCAGACAATCTTCGCTTCCGGCAGGGTTTTGCCAGCGATTTCCAGAGCGTTGATCATGCCCGCAGCGGTCACGATCGCGGTGCCGTGCTGGTCATCGTGGAACACCGGAATATCGCACTGCTCGATCAGAGCGCGTTCGATCTCAAAGCACTCTGGCGCCTTGATGTCTTCCAGGTTGATGCCACCGAAGGTGATGGAGATGCGCTTGACGGTGTCGATGAAGGCCTGCGGGCTTTCGGAGTCGACTTCGATGTCGAATACGTCGATGCCGGCGAAACGCTTGAACAGCACGCCCTTGCCTTCCATTACAGGCTTGGAAGCCAGTGGGCCGAGGTTGCCCAGGCCGAGAATCGCGGTGCCGTCGGAAATGACTGCCACCAGGTTGCCCTTGCCGGTGTATTTGTAGGCCAGTTCAGGATCGCGAGCGATCTCGCGCACTGGTTCAGCTACGCCGGGGCTGTAGGCCAGCGACAGGTCGCGGGCGGTAGCAGTGGCCTTGGTGAGCTCGACACTCAGCTTCCCCGGACGAGGATTGGCGTGGTATTCGAGAGCGGCAGTTTTCAGATCAGACATTTTGGCATTCCGCTTTTTTACTGTTGGACAGACTGGTCAGCGAGGATACGCGCCTCGCAAAGTCCCCACAAGACTGGGCAGTCACCGCTGTCAAGCGCCCTGCCCTACGACTTTGGGCCAAGAGCCACGGCGCACAAGGGCTGGACTGTTCACAATCAGCCGTAAAAATGTCTACAATTTTTCTTCAGCGCGGTACTTGCAGCATCGAAGGATCGGTCAACGGCAGCAACCAGCGCGCCTGACCGTTTTGCAGACCACCGCGCCGGGATCGGTCAACCACCCAGCCACGCGCCTCGATCTGCCTGCCTTTCAATGCTTGCAAACCAGCACTGTCAAATTGTCCGAGCAGATTGGGTGCAACCCGCAATACAAGCGTGTCCTGCAACTCGATCCAGATTCCGCCGCGATTGCGCAGCACCTTGCTCACCCGACCGCTGACTACGGCAAAGCCCGAACGCTGGATCTGCTGCGCTTTCTGGACCGGCGATTGCCGCCAGAGACCAAGCCCGGCCTGTCGCGCGCTGCGTTCGGCGGCCTGTTGGCAGGCGACCAGATCGACGTTCGGCGCCACCGCAACGTGAAAACCCAGGCCATCAGCAAGCATCTGCGCTTCGAGATTGACTCCGCTGACGCTGTAAACATGCGCCAGCGTACGGCCGTAATGGTCTTTCGCCTGCTTGCCGGGTCGCAGACCGACCCGGCCGCCGCTGTCATCGACCAGCGCTTGCAGGCGTTTTCGCGCCGCCACGGCGAAGGGTTCGTCGCTGCGGCCCTGCTTGCCCAGCTCCGGCGTATTGAGGCCGATCATGCGCACATTGCGCCCGTCGCTGAGGCGCAGGGTGTCGCCATCGACCACCCGCTGCACGGAAACGCTGGCCAGACCTGCGGGTGCCGGACAAAAGGCCTGGGCGGCGGACAGCCAAATCGCAGACACAAAAAAGGCGCCCGCAAGGGACGCCTTTTTCATCAGTCTGGAGCAGTCGAAGCGACCTTCCAAAATGATCAGCCTCAGGCTTTTTTGCCGACGCCGAAAGTAGCGAAACGGTCTGCGAACTTCTGCACACGGCCGCCGGTGTCCAGAGTCTTCTGCTTACCGGTGTAGAACGGGTGGCATTCGTTGCAAACGTCGATCGCCAGGGCTTTGCCGTAGGTCGAACGAGTTTCGAACTTGTTACCGCAGCTGCAGGTAACAGCGATTTCCGGGTAGTTCGGATGGATTTCGGCTTTCATGGTGTCTTCCTCAGGCTAGCGTGCCGCCACCCAACACTATTGTTGAATACCGCACGTAATTAGGCCGCGGATTCTACCAGACCTTTTCAATCGCGCAAGCTGTCACCGAGACCGACCGTCTGCTAGGCTCCCGACCTTGAACGCACTTCCCTGTGGGAGCGAGCCTGCTCGCGAAGGCGCCATGGCAGTCGACACATGTGTTGCCTGACCCACCGCCTTCGCGAGCAGGCTCGCTCCCACAGGTCATGCATATCCGATCATTTTGCGTATCGAGATCCCCCCGCGTGCCCGACGCCATTCTGCGCCTTGCCCTGCCTTCGCCTTTGCGCCGCCTGTTCGATTACCGGGCGCCGGCCGGGGTGCGGCGCGAGCAATTGCAGCCGGGCATGCGCCTGCGGGTGCCGTTCGGTCGGCGCGAGATGATCGGCATTCTGGTCGAGGTCACCGACACCAGCGAAGTGCCGGCAGAAAAACTCAAGCCGGCGCTGGCCCTGCTCGACACGACTTCGCCACTGCCGCCAGCGCTGTTCAAGCTGTGCCTGTGGACCGCGCAGTATTACCAGCACAGCCTCGGCGACACCTTGAACTGGGCCTTGCCGGTGCTGCTGCGTCAGGGCGAGCTGGCCGAGGCCCGGCAGGAACGCTTCTGGTCGATTGCTCCGGGCGCCAGCGTTGACGACCCGCGAGTGGCCCGTGCGCCACGCCAGCGCGAGGCGCTGACCACGCTGGCCCAGCACCCCCACGGCGTCGCCCATCAGTTGCTGAGCAAACTGATGCTGAGCAAGGACAGCCTCGATCTGCTGCTGGCCAAGGGGCTGGTGCAAGTCGAAATCCGCCGCCACGCCCCCGGCGCTCGCCATGAACACTGGCTGGCGCAACCGGAGCTGCCGCTCAACAGCGAACAGCGCGCGGCGTATGAAGCGATTCGCGCCGGCTTCGACAGTTACCACGCGTTTCTCCTGGCCGGCGTCACCGGCAGCGGCAAGACCGAAGTCTATCTGCAGCTGATACGCGAGACCCTCGAAGCCGGCAAACAGGCCCTGGTACTGATTCCGGAGATCAACCTCGGCCCGCAGACCCTGGCGCGTTTCGAACAGCGCTTCAATGCGCGCATCGCCCTGCTGCACTCGGCGGTAAATGATCGCGAACGCCTGGAAGCCTGGCTCGCCGCCCGTGATGGCGAGGCCGATATTATTATCGGCACACGCTCGGCACTGTTCACGCCGATGAAAAATCCCGGGCTGATCATCATCGATGAAGAACACGACGGCTCCTATAAACAGCAGGAAGGTCTGCGCTACCACGCTCGCGATCTGGCGCTGGTACGCGCGCGGCAGGAAAACATCCCGATCGTGCTCGGCTCCGCCACGCCGTCGCTGGAAAGTCTGCACAACGCCTACACGGGGCGCTACGGCCTGTTACGCCTGAACGAACGCGCTGGCGGCGCCAAGCAACCGCGCTTCCTGCGTCTGGACGTGAAAAGCCGTCCGCTCGACAGCGGTATTTCCGGGCCGATGCAGCAAGCCATCGGCCAGACCCTCGCCAACGGCCAGCAGGTGCTGGTGTTCCTCAACCGGCGCGGCTTTGCCCCTACCTTGCTTTGCCACGATTGCGGCTGGATGTCCGAGTGCTCGCGCTGCGATGCGCGCATGACCGTGCACCAGCGTTACGGCGAGTTGCGCTGTCACCACTGCGGCAACGTTGAGCGCACGCCACGCCAGTGCCCGAAGTGCAGCAAGGTCGATCTGCGCCCGGTCGGCGCCGGTACCGAACGCGCCGAAGAACGCTTGGCGATTCTGTTCCCGGATTACCCGGTACTGCGCGTCGATCGCGACAGCACTTCGCGCAAGGACGCGATGAATCAGTTGTTTGCGACGATCCAGAAAGGCCAGCCGTGCATTCTGGTCGGCACGCAGATGTTGGCCAAAGGGCACCACTTCCCACGGGTGACGCTGGTGTCGATTCTGGATGCCGACGGCGGCCTGTTCTCCGGCGACTTCCGCGCCAGCGAGCGCATGGCGCAACTGATCGTCCAAGTCGCCGGGCGCGCCGGGCGGGCTGAAGAGCCGGGCAAGGTGATCATCCAGACGCACCTCGCCGACCATCCTTTGTTGGTGCAACTGACCGAGCAGGGTTATTTCGCCTTCGCCGAACAAGCCCTGAGCGAACGCCGCGCCGCCGGATTGCCGCCGTTTGCCCATCTGGCACTGTTGCGTGCCGAAGCGCACAAGCCGGGGCAGGCGGAAGGCTTTCTCGATGAAGCGTGCAGCGCGGCCGAACGCCTGCTGGCCGAATTGAATCTGAGCGGCATCGAGCTGCTCGGGCCGGTGCCGGCACCGATGGAGCGCCGTGCCGGGCGTTATCGCGCGCAACTGTTGTTGCAGGCGACCGCGCGGGCACCGTTGCACCGCTTGCTGGCCAGCTGGATGCTGGTGCTGGAGCAGATGCCGAGCGGGCGGGCGGTGCGCTGGTCGCTGGATGTTGATCCCGTCGATTTGTACTGATTGATCGATTGCTATCGCTGGCAAGCCAGCTCCCACAGGGACTGCGCCGCTCTTGTGGGAGCTGGCTTGCCAGCGATAACGGTCGAATTGTCACCACAAATCCATAAGCTGCCTGCTAAGGTTGGCAAGCCCGTCTTCGCAACGGATAATGCCCAGTTTTTCCACCCGCGCATCGATGCGCCCGCCGCGCTTGCGGTCGAAAGAGAAGACCATGAAAGACACCATTCGCCAGCTGATCCAGCAAGCCCTCACCCAACTCGTCAACGAAGGTGTGTTGCCTGAAGGCCTGACGCCGGCGATCCAGGTGGAGAACGCCCGCGACAAGACCCACGGCGACTTCGCCAGCAACATCGCCATGATGCTGGCCAAGCCTGCCGGCATGAAGCCGCGCGATCTGGCGGAGAAAATCATCGCCGCCCTGCCCGCTGACGAGAACGTCACCAAGGCCGAAATCGCCGGCCCGGGCTTCATCAATTTCTTCCAGAACACCCAGGCCCTGGCCTCGCGCCTCGACGCCGCGCTGGCCGACGCCCGTGTCGGCGTGCGCAAGGCCGGCCCGGCGCAGCGCACCGTGGTCGATCTGTCGGCGCCGAACCTGGCCAAAGAGATGCACGTCGGCCACTTGCGCTCGACCATCATCGGCGACGGCGTGGCCCGGGTGCTTGAGTTCCTCGGCGACGAGGTGATCCGCCAGAACCACGTTGGCGACTGGGGCACTCAGTTCGGCATGCTGATGGCGTACCTGCAGGAAAACCCGATCACCAGCGACGAGCTGTCCGACCTGGAAAACTTCTACCGTGCGGCCAAGCAGCGTTTCGACGAGTCCGAAGAATTCGCCGACCGCGCCCGTGGCCTGGTGGTCAAGTTGCAGGCTGGCGATGCCGAATGCCTGGCACTGTGGACCAAGTTCAAGGACATCTCGCTGTCGCACTGCCAGAAGATCTACGAACTGCTCAACGTCAAACTGACCATGGCCGACGTCATGGGCGAAAGCGCCTATAACGATGACCTGATCAATGTGGTCAACGACCTCAAGGCTGCCGGCATGCTGGTCGAGAGCAACGGCGCCCAGTGCGTGTTCCTCGACGAGTTCAAGAACGCCGATGGCGATCCGCTGCCGGTGATCATCGTCAAGGCCGATGGCGGTTACCTGTACGCCACCACTGACCTGGCGGCCGTGCGCTACCGCAGCGGCAAGCTCAAGGCTGATCGCGCGCTGTATTTCGTCGACCAGCGCCAGGCCCTGCACTTCCAGCAGGTCTTCGCTGTTGCGCGCAAGGCCGGTTTCGTTACCCATCCGATGGAAATGGAACACATGGGTTTCGGCACCATGAACGGCGCCGATGGCCGTCCGTTCAAGACCCGTGATGGCGGCACCGTGAAGCTGATCGACCTGCTCACCGAAGCCCAGGAACGCGCCTACAACCTGGTGAAAGAGAAGAACCCGACCCTGGCCGAAGACGAGTTGCGCAACATCGCCAAGGTTGTTGGCATCGGCGCGGTGAAATACGCCGACCTGTCCAAGCACCGCACCAGCGACTACAGCTTCAACTTCGACCTGATGCTCAATTTCGAAGGCAACACCGCGCCGTATCTGCTGTACGCCTACACTCGCGTGGCCGGTGTGTTCCGTAAACTGGGCAAGGACTTCAGCGAAGTCGACGGCCAGATCGTCCTCGAAGGGGCGCACGAGCAGGAGCTGGCGGCGAAGCTGGCGCAGTTCGGCGAAGTGTTGAACAACGTCGCTGAAAAAGGCACGCCGCACATTCTCTGCACCTACCTGTACGACGTCGCCGGCCTGTTCTCCAGCTTCTACGAGAACTGCCCGATCCTCGCCGCCGACACCCCGGCGCAGATGCAGAGCCGTCTGCGTCTGGCCGCACTGACCGGTCGCACCCTCAAGCAAGGCCTGGAGCTGTTGGGTCTGGAAACTCTGGAGCGTATGTAAGTTGGCTGCCAAGAAAAAACCTGCACCCAAACGCGGCGCCAGCCGCTATCAGGCCCCGGCGAAACAACCGATTCCGGGCTGGCTGTGGATGGCCATCGGCCTGACCGTCGGCGCGTTCATCGTGTTTCTGATGAAACTGGAACCGGGCAAGGGCAGCGACACGGTCAAGCGCGAGAAAGTCGAACAGCAGCAGAAAGCGTCGAAGATCGCCGAGGCCAACAAGACCCCGCCGAGCCCGACGCAACCGGTGAAGCCGAAGTACGACTTCTACACCTTGCTGCCGGAATCGGAAGTGATCGTGCCGCCGGACGCGGTACCGGAGAAGACCCTGCCGACGCCGCAAGTGCCGGCCATCCCGACCACGCCGGTAACCCCGGCCGAAGCGGCGAAGATCGACACCGCACGGGCTCAAGCGGCTCTGGCCGGGATCACGCCGCCGCCAGCGCCGCCAGTGAGCAAGGCCGCGCCAGTGACCAAGTTCTTCCTCCAGGCCGGTTCGTTCCGCAAGGAAACCGATGCTGACAAGGTGCGTGCGCAGATCATTCTGCTCGGCCAAGCCGTCGCGGTGGAGTCCGGCACGGTCAAGGATGAAACCTGGTACCGCGTCTTGGTCGGCCCGTTCAGCAACCGTGAACAACTGACCACGGCGCAGAAACAACTGGCTGGTGCGGGCTTCAGC
Organism: Pseudomonas sp. Sample_11; assembly: GCF_004307505.1. Classification (NCBI taxonomy): domain Bacteria; kingdom Pseudomonadati; phylum Pseudomonadota; class Gammaproteobacteria; order Pseudomonadales; family Pseudomonadaceae; genus Pseudomonas; species Pseudomonas sp. Sample_11. The sequence goes on along the minus strand of NZ_RCOD01000025.1, from coordinate 9,846 downwards.
AACCTGTTGTTACAACAACGCCAGAGCCGCTAAGGCTCTCAGAGGTCAGCTGCAACTTGCAGGTGACCTTCAAACTTTGTGGTGAGGGGATTTATCCCCGCGGGGCTGCGGAGCAGCCCTGAAACCAGCCATTGCGGTGCAGCAGGCATACCGCAAATGATGGTTTCGCGACTGCTTCGCAGCCGAACGGGGATAAATCCCCTCGCCACAGTCATCACACACACCATTCGTCTCCCATCGCCCCTACCGGTTGAAATCCCCTCCAGCACCCCCATATGAATGGGCATAAGGCATTTTCGCCCCGCTGCGTGGAGACTCTTCCCTTGACCACCATCGTTTCAGTCCGCCGCCACGGCAAAGTCGTCATGGGCGGCGACGGCCAGGTTTCTCTCGGCAACACCGTGATGAAAGGCAACGCCAAAAAGGTCCGTCGCCTGTACCACGGCCAGGTCATCGCCGGTTTCGCCGGTGCCACCGCCGACGCCTTCACCCTGTTCGAACGTTTCGAAGGCCAGCTCGAAAAACATCAGGGTCACCTGATCCGCGCCGCCGTCGAACTCGCCAAGGAATGGCGCACCGACCGCTCCCTGAGCCGCCTCGAAGCGATGCTCGCGGTTGCCAACAAGGATGCCTCGCTGATCATCACCGGCAACGGTGACGTGGTCGAACCCGAAGATGGCCTGATCGCCATGGGTTCCGGCGGCGCCTACGCGCAAGCCGCCGCCAGCGCCCTGCTGAAAAAGACCGACCTGTCGGCGCGCGAGATCGTCGAAACCGCTCTCGGCATCGCTGGCGACATCTGCGTATTCACCAACCACACCCAGACCATTGAGGAGCAGGATCTCGCTGAATAAGCCTGTTGCGGCCCATGTGCCACGGCTTGTTTCTGCTTGAGGACCGTCAATTACTATGTCCATGACTCCCCGCGAAATCGTCCACGAACTCAACCGCCATATCATCGGCCAGGACGATGCCAAGCGCGCCGTCGCGATTGCCCTGCGCAACCGCTGGCGCCGCATGCAGCTGCCTGAAGAGCTGCGCGTTGAGGTGACCCCGAAGAACATCCTGATGATCGGCCCGACCGGTGTCGGTAAAACCGAGATCGCCCGTCGCCTGGCGAAACTGGCCAATGCGCCGTTCATCAAGGTCGAAGCGACCAAATTCACCGAGGTCGGTTATGTCGGCCGTGACGTCGAGTCGATCATCCGTGATCTGGCCGATGCCGCGATCAAGATGCTCCGCGAGCAGGAAATGACCCGCGTACGCCACCGCGCCGAAGACGCCGCCGAGGATCGCATCCTCGACGCGTTGCTGCCGCCGGCACGCATGGGCTTCAGCAACGAAGAAGCGCCGAGCTCCGATTCCAACACGCGTCAGCTGTTCCGCAAGCGCCTGCGCGAAGGCCAGTTGGACGACAAGGAAATCGAGATCGAAGTCGCCGAAGTCTCCGGCATCGAAATCGCCACGCCGCCAGGCATGGAAGAGATGACCAACCAGCTGCAATCGCTGTTTGCCAACATGGGCAAGGGCAAGAAGAAGTCGCGCAAGCTCAAGGTCAAGGAAGCGCTGAAACTGGTGCGCGATGAAGAAGCCGGGCGTCTGGTCAACGAAGAAGAGCTGAAGGCCAAGGCGCTGGAAGCGGTCGAGCAGCACGGTATCGTCTTCATCGACGAAATCGACAAGGTCGCCAAGCGCGGCAATGTCGGCGGCGCCGATGTCTCCCGCGAAGGCGTACAGCGCGACCTGCTGCCGCTGATCGAAGGCTGCACCGTCAACACCAAGCTGGGCATGGTCAAGACCGACCACATCCTGTTCATCGCCTCCGGTGCGTTCCACCTGAGCAAGCCAAGCGATCTGGTGCCGGAGCTGCAAGGCCGTCTGCCGATCCGCGTCGAGCTCAAGGCGCTGAGCCCGGCAGACTTCGAACGCATCCTCAGCGAACCGCACGCCTCGCTCACCGAGCAATACTGCGCGCTGCTGAAAACCGAAGGCCTGAACATCCAGTTCCAGCCCGAGGGCATCAAGCGTCTGGCGGAGATCGCCTGGCAGGTCAACGAGAAGACCGAGAACATCGGTGCCCGCCGCCTGCACACCCTGCTTGAGCGTCTGCTCGAAGAGGTGTCGTTCAGCGCCGGCGACCTGGCCAGCGCCCACGATGACAAGGCGATTCTGATCGACGCCGACTACGTCAACAGCCACCTCGGCGAATTGGCGCAGAACGAAGATCTGTCCCGCTACATTCTGTAGAGCGGCAAGCTACAAGCTACAAGCGGCAAGCTGAGTTAAGCTTGCAACTTGTAGCTTGCAGCTGAAGGCTGTTTTTCATGATTCCCACCGACATCAAACTGCACAAAGCCTCGAAAACCCTGACGCTCACTTACGCGTCCGGCGAGGAATACACTCTGCCCGCCGAGTTCCTGCGCGTGCACTCCCCCTCCGCCGAGGTCCAGGGCCACGGCAAACCGATCCTGCAATTCGGCAAGCTCAACGTGGGTCTGAGCAAGCTGGAACCGGCTGGCAACTATGCACTGAAACTGACCTTCGACGACGGTCACGACAGCGGCCTGTTCACCTGGGAATACCTCTACGAACTCGGCAAGCGCCAGAACGAACTCTGGGACGATTATCTTGCCGAGCTGCGCGCTGCCGGAAAATCCCGCGATCCGAACGAGTCGTTCGTCAAGCTGATGCTCTAGGCCGTGGCTCTTGCTCTTTAGAGGGCATTTTCTAACTTCATCTGTTTGAATGCTCCGCGCATACGGCCCCGGATCGGCCGCTTGCGAAAAAAATTAAACTCGGGTAACCAATGGAGCTGGCAAGTTCCCTGCAGTGCTCTACGACTGTAAAGCAGCTATGCAGAATCAACGGTCACCCGAGCAGTAGTACCCGGCATTGGCTGTGGAAGCGACAGCGTGAAACCGGGTACTCGTCTCAGGACAATGGAGCGTCGTAGATGAGTGACAAGAATAACGATGACCTGAAGTACCAAGCCTCGGAAAACACTCTAGGGCTTAACCCCGTCGTCGGGCTGCGCGGAAAGGATCTGCTGGCCTCTGCTCGAATGGTGCTGAAACAGGCCATCAGACAACCGATTCACAGCGTCAGGCACGTGACCCATTTCGGGCTCGAACTGAAAAACGTGCTGCTGGGCAAATCCGCGCTGCAACCGGCCGGTGATGACCGCCGCTTTGCCGACCCGGCGTGGAGCCAGAACCCGCTATACAAACGTTATCTGCAAACCTACCTGGCCTGGCGCAAGGAACTGCATGCCTGGATTGATGACAGCAGCCTGTCCCCCAAAGACATCGCTCGCGGCCATTTCGTCATCAACCTGATGACCGAAGCCATGGCGCCGACCAATACGGCGGCCAATCCGGCGGCGGTCAAACGCTTCTTCGAAACCGGCGGCAAGAGCCTGCTCGATGGCCTCTCGCATCTGGCCAAGGATCTGGTGCACAACGGCGGCATGCCGAGCCAGGTCAACATGGGCGCGTTCGAGGTCGGCAAGAGCCTCGGCGTCACCGAGGGCGCTGTGGTGTTTCGCAATGATGTGCTGGAGCTGATCCAGTACCGGCCGATCACCGAGCAGGTCCACGAGCGCCCGCTGCTGGTAGTGCCGCCGCAGATCAACAAGTTCTACGTTTTCGACTTGAGCCCGGACAAGAGCCTGGCGCGCTTCTGCCTGCGCAACAATGTGCCGACCTTCATCATCAGCTGGCGCAACCCGACCAAGGCCCAGCGCGAATGGGGTCTGTCGACCTACATCGAAGCGCTGAAAGAAGCCGTCGACGTAGTCACCGCTATAACCGGCAGCAAAGATGTGAACATGCTCGGCGCCTGTTCCGGCGGCATTACCTGCACCGCCCTGCTCGGCCATTACGCCGCGCTCGGCGAGAACAAGGTCAACGCCCTCACCCTGCTGGTCAGCGTGCTCGACACCACCCTGGACAGCGACGTCGCCCTGTTCGTCGATGAGCAGACTCTGGAGACCGCCAAGCGCCACTCCTACCAGGCCGGCGTGCTCGAAGGCAAAGACATGGCCAAGGTCTTCGCCTGGATGCGCCCCAACGATCTGATCTGGAATTACTGGGTCAACAACTATCTGCTCGGCAACGAGCCGCCGGTGTTCGACATCCTGTTCTGGAACAACGACACCACTCGCCTGCCCGCTGCGTTCCACGGCGACCTGATCGAGATGTTCAAAAACAATCCACTGATCCGCCCCAATGCACTGGAAGTGTGCGGCACGCCGATCGACCTCAAGCAGGTCACCGCCGACATCTTCTCGCTGGCCGGCACCAACGATCACATCACGCCATGGAAGTCCTGCTACAAGTCGGCGCAGCTGTTCGGCGGCAAAGTCGAATTCGTGCTGTCGAGCAGCGGCCATATCCAGAGCATCCTCAACCCGCCGGGCAATCCGAAGTCGCGCTACATGACCGGCGAAGAGATGGCGCCGACCGCCGATGACTGGCAGGAAAATTCGACCAAGCACACCGATTCCTGGTGGCTGTACTGGCAGTCATGGCTGGCCGAGCGCTCGGGCAACCTGAAAAAGGCCCCGACGAAACTGGGCAACAAAGCGTACCCGGCAGGCGAGGCTTCGCCGGGCACTTACGTACATGAGAGATAGCGGCAAGTTTCAAGCTGCGAGCGACAAGCTGAGGGGTTCTGCTTGAAGCTTGCGGCTTGCAGCTGCTCCCAACTGACCCGAAGGGTTTGACCCATGCCGCAACCGTTCATATTCCGCACCGTCGATCTGGATGGCCAGACCCTCCGCACGGCGGTGCGTCCCGGCAAGCCTCATTTGACGCCTCTGCTGATTTTCAACGGTATCGGCGCCAACCTGGAGCTGGTGTTTCCGTTTGTCGCAGCGCTCGACCCGGATCTGGAAGTGATCGCCTTCGACGTGCCCGGGGTCGGCGGGTCGTCGACGCCGAACCGACCGTATCGCTTCCCCGGCCTGGCCAAACTGACGGCGCGGATGCTCGACTATCTCGACTACGGCAAGGTCAATGTGATCGGCGTGTCGTGGGGCGGAGCTCTGGCGCAGCAGTTTGCCTACGACTATCCCGAGCGCTGCAAGAAACTGGTACTGGCGGCCACTGCGGCCGGTGCGGTGATGGTCCCCGGCAAACCGAAAGTGCTGTGGATGATGGCCAGTCCGCGCCGCTACATTCAGCCATCCCATGTGATCCGCATCGCGCCGATGATCTACGGCGGCTCGTTCCGCCGCGACCCGACGCTGGCTGCCAGCCATGCGGCGAAAGTGCGCTCGGCGGGCAAGCTCGGTTACTACTGGCAACTGTTCGCCGGCCTCGGCTGGACCAGCATCCACTGGCTGCACAAGATCCATCAGCCGACGCTGGTGCTGGCCGGCGATGACGATCCGCTGATTCCGCTGATCAACATGCGCATGCTCGCCTGGCGCATTCCCAATGCGCAGTTGCACATCATCGATGACGGCCATCTGTTCCTGATTACCCGCGCCGAAGCGGTGGCGCCGATCATCATGAAGTTTCTCGAAGAGGAGCGTCTGCGCGCAGTCATGCACCCGCATCCGACGCCGCTCGGCGGCTGATCGCGGCGGCCTGCTTTATGCAGCACTTTTCAAATCAAGCGCGCGGCAGGACGCCGCGCAGGCAGCAACCGGTAACAGCGTCTATGGTGTTCTGGTTCGGTGAGTGTGTTTTTGCCCTGAAGACGAAGGAGTGTTGAGTCATGCGCGAAAAACCAGCGACGGGCGTGGTGCCCAGCCCCGCCGTGTTTATCAACGCCCAGAGTGCGATCGCCGGTCTGCGCGGCAGGGATCTGCTGTCGACACTGCGCAGCGTCGCCGCCCACGGCTTGCGCAATCCGTTGCACAGCGCAAAGCATGCGCTGAAGCTTGGCGGACAGTTGGGCCGCGTGCTGCTCGGCGAAACCCTGCACCCGACCAATCCGCAAGACAGCCGCTTCGCCGATCCGGCGTGGAGCCTAAACCCGTTCTACCGGCGCAGCCTGCAGGCGTATCTGGCCTGGCAGAAACAGGTCAAGAGCTGGATCGATGAAGGCGACATGAGCCCTGAAGATCGTGCCCGTGCGCACTTCGCTTTCACCCTGCTCAATGACGCCGTAGCGCCGTCCAACACTCTGCTCAACCCGCTGGCGGTCAAGGAGTTGTTCAATTCCGGCGGGCAGAGTCTGGTGCGCGGCCTGAGCCATCTGTTCGATGATCTGCTGCATAACGACGGCCTGCCACGGCAAGTGACCAAGCAGGCGTTCGAGGTCGGCAAAACCGTAGCGACCACCACTGGGGCTGTGGTGTTTCGCAATGAAATGTTCGAGTTGATCCAGTACAAATCGATGAGCGAAAAGCAGTACGCCAAGCCGCTGCTGGTGGTGCCGCCGCAAATCAACAAGTACTACATCTTTGATCTGAGCCCGCAGAACAGCTTCGTCCAGTACGCCCTGAAAAACAGCCTGCAGACCTTCATGATCAGCTGGCGCAATCCTGATGTGCGCCATCGCGAGTGGGGCCTGTCGAGTTACGTCGAAGCGGTCGAAGAAGCGATGAATATCTGCCGGGCGATTACCGGCGCCCGCGAAGTCAACCTCATGGGCGCCTGCGCCGGCGGCCTGACCATCGCCGCCCTGCAAGGGCATTTGCAGGCCAAACGGCAACTGCGCCGGGTCGCCAGCGCGACCTATCTGGTCAGTCTGCTCGACAGCCAGATCGAAACCCCGGCCACGCTGTTCGCCGATGAACAAACACTGGAAGCGGCCAAGCGTCGCTCGTATCAGCAAGGCGTGCTCGATGGTCGCGACATCGCCAAGGTCTTCGCCTGGATGCGCCCCAACGATTTGATCTGGAGCTATTTCGTTAACAACTACCTGCTGGGCAAGGAGCCGCCAGCGTTCGACATCCTCTACTGGAACAACGACAACACCCGGCTGCCGGCGGCGCTGCACGGCGATCTGCTGGACTTCTTCAAGCACAACCCGCTGATACACGCCGGCGGTCTAGAGGTGTGCGGTACGCCGATTGATCTGCAGAAGGTCAACGTCGACAGCTTCAGCGTCGCCGGCATGAACGACCACATCACGCCGTGGGACGCGGTGTATCGCTCGACCCTGCTGCTCGGTGGCGAGCGACGTTTCGTGCTGTCCAACAGCGGCCACGTGCAGAGCATCCTCAACCCGCCGAGCAACCCGAAAGCTGCCTACGTCGAGAACGCCAAACTGAGCAGCGACCCGCGTGCCTGGTACTACGATGCCAAACACGTCGACGGCAGCTGGTGGCCACAGTGGCTGGAATGGGTCGCGCAGCGCTCCGGCGCCCTGAATGAAACTCGCACCACCCTCGGCAATCCGAACTATCCACCGATGGAAGCGGCACCCGGCACCTATGTGCATGTGCGCTGACGCTCAACCGAAATTTTCTAAGAAGACTGGATGAAAACCCGCGACCGGATCCTCGAATGTGCACTGCAACTGTTCAACGAAAAGGGTGAGCCGAACGTTTCCACCATGGAGGTGGCCAACGAAATGGGGATCAGCCCAGGCAACCTCTACTACCACTTCCACGGTAAGGAACCGCTGATTCTCGGCCTGTTCGAACGCTTCCAGCACGAGCTCGCGCCCCTGCTCGACCCGCCACCGGACGTGGAGCTTGCACCGGAGGATTACTGGCTGTTTCTGCATTTGATCGTCGAGCGATTGGCGCAATACCGGTTCCTGTTCCAGGACCTGTCGAACCTCGCCGGCCGCTTGCCGAAACTGGCCAAGGGAATTCGCAATCTGCTCAATGCGCTGAAGCGGACGCTGGCGTCGTTGCTGGCGCGATTGAAGGCTTCGGGGCAACTGGTCAGCGATACTCAGGCGCTGGGGCAATTGGTCGAGCAGGTGACCATGACGCTGCTGTTCTCGCTGGATTACCAGCGGATTCTTGATCGTGAGGGTGAGGTCAGGTTGGTGGTTTATCAGATCATGATGCTGGTGGCGCCGCATTTGCTGCCGCCAGTGAAAGTGGCGACAGAGCGGATGGCGCTGCAATACCTTGAGGATCACGACTGACCCAAAATCAAAAGATCGCAGCCTTCGGCAGCTCCTACATTTGAAATGCGTTCCCTTGTAGGAGCTGCCGAAGGCTGCGATCTTTTGATCTTCAAAAAAAACGCCCGACCTTCACAGGCCGGGCGTTTTTGATTTGCCCTGAAATCAGGACTGACTGGATGGCGTCGACGGTGTCGATGCTGCAGTCGGAGTAGCTGCTGCCGTAGGTGCCGCAGCGGAGTTTGCCGCGTTGGCCGGAGCTGTTGGAGCAGCCGATGGTGCGGTGGCCGGTTTCGGCGCAGCGGCTTTCGGCGCGGCCGGTTTTTTCACTGCAGGCTTTTTCGCCGCAGCCGGTTTGGCCGCAGGCTTCGCAGCGGGTTTGGCAGCAGCAGTTTTCGCTGCTGGCTTGGCCGCTGGTTTCGCTGCAGCTTTAGCCGCAGGTTTTGCTGCCGCTTTGGTTGCCGGTTTCGCAGCGGCTTTGGCGGCAACCGGTTTAGCTGCCGCTTTGGCCGCAGGCTTGGCTGCTGCCGTTTTGGCCGCAGCTTTCGCCACAGGTTTTGCCGCCGCTTTGGCCAGTGGCTTGGCTGCGGTTTTCGCCGCAGGTTTGGCCGCTGCAGTTTTAGTGGCAGGTTTCGCCCCAGCGGTTTTTGCCGCCACAGGCTGAGCTTTCAGACCGGTGAGTTTTTCGATCTGCTTGGTCAGCGTGTCGACCTTGGCGTTGAGCGCCTTGACCTCATTGCGGCTCGGCACACCCAGGCGCGAAATCGCGCTGTTCAGGCGCTTGTCGAAAGCGCCTTCCAGCTCGTCCCACTTGCCCATGGCGCGGTCTTTCACGCCGCTGATGCGCGACTTGGCCGAAGAGGTCGAATCCTCGACTTTCTTGCCGACGGCAGTCTTGGTGAGCTTCTCGGCTTTCTCGCCGTCTTTGACCAATGCATCGAAGAGTTTGCTGCCGTCAGTGTCGATCTTCGAGTACACGCCTAAACCAGCCAGCCAGATTTTGCGGGAGTAGGACTCGACCTTCCCGACCCACGAGCTGCTTTCTTTATCGGTGTTCTTTTTGCCAGCCATCCCGTTCTCCTTAAGATTTTCGCGCGACGCGTTCGAGCAATGCCGTCAGCTCATCGAGCTTAGCAGAGAGTGCCTCAACGTCATGTTTAGACGGAATGCCGATCCGATTCAAGGCGCTGGCCACGCGGTTGTCGAAGGCCTTCTCGACCTTGTCGAGCTGAACTTCAACGCGACCCTTGAACGAGCTGACCTGCGTGGCCGCGTCATCGATCTCGGCGTTGGCCGCGAGGAGTTTTTCGCTGACGGCTTTTTTGCCTTTCTTTTCAACGGTTTGACCGGCGGCGACGAGTTCTTGAAAGTACTCGCTGCCCTCCTGGCCGACCTTGGTGTAGGCGCCCAGGCCTGCCAGCCAGATCTTGCGGGCATAGGATTTGACGTCGCTCAGAGTGGAAGTCGGAGCGTCGATTTTTTTCTTCAAAATGACTTTGGCCATGGTGCACCTCACGCGCAGAAGGTTTGAGGAACTGCCGGACGAGTGTCGGGCTCAGGCACAAAGTAGGGAGAAAAATTAGAAAGGGCACCCTAACCAGCGGGAGCATCACAAAACAAATGTGGGAGCGAGCCTGCTCGCGAATGCGTCATATCAGCCAACATTTCAGTCAACTGATACACCGCTTTCGCGAGCAGGCTCGCTCCCACAGGGGACTGGATTTCAATCTGGAAATCAGGCCAGGGCTTTATCCAACGCCTTCTCGATCTCGGCTTTGATCATGCCGCTCATGGCCGACATCATCAGGCCCA
>NZ_RCOD01000092.1:0-19050 GCF_004307505.1 Pseudomonas sp. Sample_11 | reverse complement strand
GGAGTTTTCCGTTTCGACTGCGCCGGAAGTGGGGCGAATTATAGACCTCTGGAATTCGCCGTCAACCCCCAATTTCAACTTTATTCAGATTTCAGCGTAATACGTGCAAAAGCCTTCTTGCCGGCCTGGCAAACGTGAGTCGCGCCCAGTGCATATATAAAGGAGCGATCAACCACCTCACCATCGACACGCACGCCGCCAGCCGCCAACAGATCTCGCGCCGCCGCTGAGTTCTTCACCAAGCCAGCCTTATTAAGGACAGCAGCGATCGGCATATCCTCAACCGAAGACAGTTCGATCTCAGGCAAGTCATCTGGAAGCTCGCCATCCTTCATGCGGTTGCCGGCGCCTCGGTGAGCATTCGCCGCAGCTTCTTCACCATGGAAGCGCGCAACGATCTCTTCAGCCAGCTTGATTTTGATGTCGCGTGGATTCGCTCCAGCTTCGACGTCAGCCCGGAAGGCGTTGATCTCATCCATCGAGCGAAAGCTGAGCAACTCGAAGTAACGCCACATCAGCGCATCCGGGATGGAAACCAGCTTGCTGTACATAACGCCTGGTGCTTCCTGAATACCGACATAGTTGCCCAGCGACTTGGACATCTTCTTCACGCCATCCAGACCTTCCAGCAATGGCATGGTCAGAATGCACTGTGCCTCCTGACCATACCCACGCTGCAACTCGCGACCCATCAGCAAGTTGAATTTCTGATCGGTACCGCCCAGCTCGACATCGGCGCGCAGCGCGACCGAGTCATAACCCTGAACCAGCGGATAGAGGAACTCGTGAATAGCGATCGGCTGGTTGGTGGTGTAGCGCTTGTCGAAGTCATCGCGCTCGAGCATGCGAGCGACGGTGTATTGCGAAGTCAGGCGAATGAAATCCGCCGGCCCCATCTTGTCCATCCAGGTGGAATTGAAGGCAACTTCGGTTTTCGCCGGATCAAGGATTTTGAAAACCTGAGTCTTATAGGTCTCAGCATTTTCCAGAACCTGCTCACGCGTCAGTGGCGGACGCGTGGCGCTCTTGCCACTCGGATCGCCGATCATCCCGGTGAAGTCACCTATAAGGAAGATCACCTGGTGCCCCAGCTCCTGGAACTGACGCAGCTTATTAATAAGCACGGTATGACCAAGATGCAGATCCGGAGCGGTAGGGTCGAAACCAGCCTTGATACGCAGCGGTTGGCCGCGCTTGAGCTTCTCGACCAGCTCGGACTCGACCAATAGTTCTTCCGCACCACGTTTAATCAGCGCTAGCTGCTCTTCAACCGACTTCATAACAGACCCGCAAGGCTCAGATTCAAAGGGAACCAACCATACAAGAACGCGCACCAATTACAAGTTTTGCCCGGCGCACGGACACCAATCCACAGACCCGAGGTCTGTAGACTTGCTTCAGCGATGATTTGGTTATATTTTATACAGTTATTTCATCTTCATCATGTCATTCATCTTTTCCAATTCATCTATTTCAAAGTCAAAAATTACCTATGACCACAGAACCGTCTAAAGCGCCCCCGCTTTACCCGAAGACCCACCTGCTCGCCGCAAGTGGAATCGCCGCCCTTCTCAGCCTGGCGCTGCTGGTATTTCCCTCCAGCGATGTTGAAGCCAAAAAGACGACTCTGAGTCTTGAACTGGAAAGTCCTGCTGAACAACTGACACAAGATCAAGACGCTGCTGATGCGGCTCAAGCCACAAACGAGCCCGTAGCTTCGCCGTTCGCACAAATCGAAAACAGCGACGAAAACGCCGCGCAAACCGCTGAAACCAAGCCGGCACCTGTAGCCCCTGCTGAGAAACCAAAAGAGCCTGGGCACCGTGAGGTCGTGGTTTCCAAAGGCGATACGCTGTCTACCCTGTTTGAAAAAGTCGGTCTGCCTGCAGCCTCCGTGCACGAAGTACTGGCAAGCGACAAGCAAGCCAAGCAGTTCAGCCAACTCAAGCGCGGTCAGAAACTCGAATTCGAACTCAGCCCGGAAGGCCAGTTGACCAGCCTGCACAGCAAGGTCAGCGACGTTGAAACCATCACCCTGACCAAGAATGACAAGGGTTATTCGTTCAACCGAGTGACTGCCAAGCCAACTGTTCGCACTGCCTACGTCCACGGTGTCATCAACAGCTCACTGTCGCAGTCCGCAGCCCGCGCCGGCCTTTCTCACAGCATGACCATGGATATGGCCAGCGTCTTTGGCTACGACATCGATTTCGCGCAGGACATTCGTCAGGGTGATGAATTCGATGTGATCTACGAGCAGAAAGTCATCAACGGCAAGGCTGTCGGCACCGGCCCGATCCTGTCGGCGCGCTTCACCAACCGCGGGAAGACTTACACCGCTGTTCGCTACACCAACAAACAAGGCAACAGCAGCTATTACACTGCCGATGGCAACAGCATGCGCAAGGCCTTCATCCGTACGCCGGTTGACTTCGCCCGCATCAGCTCGAAGTTCTCCATGGGCCGCAAGCACCCCATCCTCAACAAGATCCGCGCGCACAAAGGTGTCGACTATGCAGCGCCGCGAGGCACGCCGATCAAGGCTGCCGGTGACGGTAAAGTGTTGCTGGCCGGTCGTCGTGGTGGTTACGGCAACACTGTGATCATTCAGCACGGCAACACTTACCGTACGCTCTATGGCCATATGCAGGGCTTTGCCAAAGGCGTGAAAACCGGTGGCAGCGTCAAGCAAGGTCAAGTCATTGGCTATATCGGTACAACTGGCCTTTCCACCGGCCCGCATTTGCACTATGAGTTCCAGGTCAACGGCGTTCACGTCGATCCGCTGGGCCAGAAGCTGCCGATGGCCGATCCGATCGCCAAGTCCGAACGCGCGCGCTTCCTCGCGCAGAGCCAGCCGTTGATGGCGCGCATGGATCAAGAGAAGGCCACCATGTTGGCTTCGAGCAAGCGCTAAGCCATGGCCCTGTATATCGGTGTGATGTCCGGAACCAGTCTCGACGGGCTGGACATCGCCCTGATCGAGCAGACCTCGGCGATCAAACTGATCGCCACCCACTACCTGCCAATGCCTGACTCCCTGCGCGCCGAGCTGCTTGGCTTGTGCGCCAGCGGCCCCGACGAGATCGCCCGCTCGGCGATTGCCCAGCAACACTGGGTCGAACTTGCCGCGTCGGGCATTCACACCCTCCTCGCGCAACAACAACTCAAGCCCGATGCCATTCGTGCCATCGGTAGCCACGGTCAGACCATTCGCCATGAGCCGGCGCGCGGGTTTACCGTGCAGATCGGTAATCCAGCCCTGCTGACTGAGTTGACCGGTATTACCGTCGTCAGCGATTTCCGCAGTCGCGATGTCGCAGCGGGTGGCCAAGGTGCGCCTCTGGTGCCAGCCTTTCACGAAGCGTTGTTTGAAGAGCGTACTGGTAACCAGGCAGTCTTGAATGTCGGCGGATTCAGCAATCTCAGCCTGATTGAGCCGAACAAACCTGTAGCCGGTTTCGACTGCGGCCCGGGAAATGTTCTGATGGACGCCTGGATTAGCCGGCAACGGGGCGAGAACTATGACCGGGACGGCAAATGGGCTGCGACCGGCAAGGTTGAACCAGCCCTGCTCACGGCACTGCTGAGCGACCCGTTCTTCGTCACCAAAGGCCCGAAAAGTACCGGCCGGGAAGTCTTCAATCTGCCATGGCTGGAACAGCATCTTTCGAACCTGCCAACCTTCGCAGCCGAAGACGTTCAGGCCACGCTGCTCGAACTGACGGCGCTGACCATCGTCGAGTCGCTACAAAGCGCTCAATCGGACACTCAGGAACTGCTGGTATGTGGCGGCGGCGCGCACAACGCGACGCTGATGAGACGCCTGGCGGATCTGCTGCCAAATACCCAAGTCGCCAGCACCGCAACTCACGGCGTTGACCCTGACTGGGTAGAAGCCATGGCCTTCGCCTGGCTGGCTCATTGCTGCCTCGAAGGCATCGCCGCCAATCGGCCAAGCGTCACCGGCGCTCGCGGCCTGCGCGTACTCGGCGCCATCTACCCGGCCTAAACTTCAGATACAAAAACGCCGCAGAACCGAAAGGCTCTGCGGCGTTTTGTTGTGTGCGGTGAAGCGCGATCAGATCGAGAACGACGAACCACAACCACAAGTCGTTGTGGCATTCGGGTTCTTGATCACGAAGCGCGAACCTTCCAGACCTTCCTGATAATCCACTTCGGCACCGGCCAGGTACTGGAAGCTCATCGGATCGACCACCAGGCTCACGCCTTCGCGCTCGACGATGGTGTCGTCATCGGCCACGTCTTCATCGAAGGTGAAACCGTATTGAAACCCTGAACAACCGCCGCCCGTAACAAATACGCGCAGCTTCAAGCGATCATTCCCCTCTTCATCGACCAGGCTCTTCACCTTGTGCGCAGCACCTTGAGTGAATTGCAAAGCCGTGGGGGTGAAGGATTCGACGCTCATGCTGACTATCTCCCGGCGTTACGCCGCCATAATGCGTGATGACGCGCATTATCCGCTTGTCCTAGAAAATTGGTCAACTATTAGAGGAGCAGCGGCAAGCTTCAAGCGGTGAGCTTCAAGCTTGCCTCTGATCTCTTGTAGCTTGTGGCTTGAAGCTCGCAGCTGCTTTTAAGGCAGCACGCCGGCGTGTGACAGGCCGAAGCGCTCGTCCAGTCCGAACAGAATGTTCATGTTCTGCACCGCCTGGCCCGAGGCGCCCTTGACCAGGTTGTCGATCACCGAGAGTACGACCACCAGATCGCCATCCTGTGGACGATGCACGGCGATGCGGCAGACGTTGGCGCCGCGCACGCTACGGGTTTCCGGGTGGCTGCCGGCTGGCATGACATCGACGAACGGTTCGTTGGCATAGCGCTTTTCGAACAGTGCCTGCAGATCAACCGAGCGATCCGCTACTGTCGCGTAGAGCGTGGAGTGAATACCGCGAATCATCGGCGTCAGGTGCGGGACAAAGGTCAGGCCGACGTCCTTGCCCGCCGCGCGACGCAGGCCCTGGCGAATTTCCGGCAGATGACGATGACCTTTTACCGCATAGGCCTTCATGCTTTCCGACGTCTCGGAGTACAAAGAACCTACAGCGGCACCACGCCCGGCACCACTGACACCGGATTTGCAGTCGGCGATCAAACGCGATGCGTCGGCCAGACCTGCTTCCAGCAATGGCAGGAAACCCAATTGCGTTGCGGTCGGATAGCAACCCGGCACCGCGATCAGGCGCGCTTTCCTGATCTGCTCGCGATTGACTTCCGGCAGACCATAGACCGCTTCGTCCAGCAATTGCGGTGCGCCGTGTGGCTGGCCGTACCACTTGGCCCATTCATCAGCATCTTGCAGACGGAAGTCGGCGGACAGGTCGATGACCTTGGTGCCCGCCGCCAGCAGCTCGCCTGCCAAGGCGTGAGCCACACCGTGTGGCGTGGCGAAGAAAACCACATCGCAGGCGCCAAGGGTTTTCACGTCCGGCACGCTGAACGCCAGCCCGTCATAGTGACCGCGCAGGTTCGGGTACATGTCAGCCACGGCCAGACCGGCCTCGGATCGGGAAGTGATGACGACCACTTCTGCCTGCGGATGCTGTGCCAACAGACGCAGCAGTTCGACACCGGTGTAACCCGTGCCGCCGACGATACCGACCTTGACCATAAACCTGCCCTCAACGAACCCACTGGAAAGCCGTCGATAATAGGGGCCGCGCGCGCCTGCGACAACCGCCAAGGTGACGCGCGGACGCTCAAGCCTCTACTATCTGGCTACCGTGAATGAGGGAATAACCAAAAATGCTCTATCTATGGCTCAAAGCGTTTCACATTGTCAGCGTCGTCTGCTGGTTTGCCGGGCTGTTCTACTTGCCGCGCCTGTTCGTTTACCACGCGCAAAGCACCGACACGATCAGCCAGGAACGCTTCAGCGTCATGGAGCGCAAGCTGTATCGCGGCATCATGGGCCCGGCGATGATCGCCACGCTGATCTTCGGTGGCTGGCTGATCTACCTCAACCCGAGCCTTTTCAGCCAGGGCGGCTGGATTCACGCAAAACTGACTCTGGTCGTTCTGCTGATCGGTTACCACCATATGTGCGGCGCGCAGGTAAAACGCTTCGCCCGTGGCGAAAACACCCGCAGCCATGTCTTTTATCGCTGGTTCAATGAAGTGCCGGTTCTGATATTGCTGGCTATCGTAATTCTGGTCGTGGTCAAGCCGTTCTAACTTCAACCAATACAGATCCTCGGGGTGTTCTCAATGTCGCTGCCCGCTCTGCTCGAACAACGTCTGCGTCTGCCCGTAGTAGCAGCGCCGATGTTCCTGATCTCCAATCCGGAACTGGTGCTCGCCTGCTGCCGCAACGGCGTGGTCGGCAGCTTTCCGGCTCTTAACCAACGCGAAAGCAGTGGGTTCAAGGCCTGGCTGGAACAGATCGAAGCGGGCCTGGCGACGCTGGATAATCCGGCCCCTCACGCAGTGAACCTGATTATTCATCACAGCAACCCGCGTCTGCAGGCGGATCTGGACATTTGCGTCGAGCACAAGGTGCCGATCGTTATCACCAGCCTCGGCGCGGTGAAGGAACTGGTCGACGCGGTGCACAGCTACGGCGGTCTGGTGTTTCACGACGTGACCACGCGGCGCCATGCCGAGAAAGCCGCCGAAGCCGGCGTCGACGGGCTGATTGCCGTCGCGGCCGGCGCCGGCGGGCATGCCGGCACCTGGAGTCCGTTTGCGCTGATTGCCGAGATCCGTGAGTTTTTCGACAAGACGCTGTTGCTTGCAGGATGTTTGAACCACGGCCATGAGATTCTCGCCGCGCAACTGCTCGGCGCGGATTTGGCCTACTTCGGTACGCGATTTATCGGCACCACCGAAAGTCACGCGCCTGACGCTTATAAAGAAATGCTGCTGACAGCCAAGGCTGCCGACATCATTCATACTCCAGCGGTGTCGGGAGTGCCGGCCAGTTTCATGCGCCAGAGCCTGGAGGCGGCCGGTTTCGACATGGCGGCCCTGCAAGGCAAGGGCGAGGTCAATTTCGGCGACAAGCTCAAGATCAACGATGAAGCCAAAGCCTGGAAGACCGTGTGGTCGGCGGGTCAGGGTGTTGGCCAGATTGGCGATCTGCCAAGCGTGGATCAGTTGATCGCGCGGCTCGACGCCGAATATCGTCAAGCCCAAGCGCGCGCTGCACAGTTGCCACAACGCTGGCCGCGCTGAAAAACATATCTGGCCAGTCCTGATCAGACTGGCTGCCAAATGAATCGCGACAAGGATGCCTCGGCCATGAGCGACACCCGTTACAAGATCGTCTTCGACGGCGCGCTACAGCCCGGCGTCGACCTCACCACCGCCAAACTGAATCTGGCGGATCTGTTCAAAAGCGATGTGGCCGCCATCGAGCGCCTGTTCAATGGCCGCACCGTCGCTCTCAAACGTGATTTGTCTCACAGCGATGCGCAGACGTATCTGCAGGCGTTGAACAAAACCGGGATCGATGCGCGGATCGAAGCGGAAACAGCCATCGAGCTGAATCTCGCGGACGTCCACGATAACCCTGCAGCGGTGGTGGAACCGGACTCGCCTTACGCACCGCCGCGCGCCAATGTCGGTGAAGCTCTGCCGCCATTCGCCACGCTCAAGCCATTCAGCGTCGAAGGCCGGATCGGTCGCCTGCGCTTTCTGGCCTGGTCCATGGTCTTGAGCCTGGTGACCCTGCCCATCGTCGGCGTGTTTGCTTTGATTGCGTTGGGCCTGGTCAGCGGCGACTCGACTACCGGGCTGATCCTCGGCGGCATTCTGGCGGTCTTCCTGTTCCTCGGCTTCATGATCGTCAGCATTCTGTTCAGCGTTCAGCGCCTGCACGATATCGGCTGGTCGGGCTGGCTGTGGCTGTTGAATCTGGTGCCGTTCGTGGGCAGTTTTTTCCCGCTGGTAATGATGGTCGTACCCGGCAATGCCGGCGCCAACCGCTATGGCCCGCCGCCGCCACCGAACAGCACGGCGGTGAAAGTGCTGTGCTCGTTGTGGATCGTATTCTTCGCACTGATTTTTGCCGGCGGCCTGCTTGGCGGCTTCTCGGCTGTGCAGGAAGAATATGAAAGCAATCTGGAGAGCAGCTATGACAGCGGCTCGGTGACCACCGACGAAGTTGAGGTTGTCGAGCCGCCAGCGATTTCCGCCGACGAGGCAGCCGAACCGGCGCAGGCCCCTGTAGACTCTGCGCAAGAATGAACAGCGCTCCCTGCCGTGACAACCGCGTCGCCGGCGCGGAGCTGTTGCGATGGAGAACTGCATGACCCGTTACGCTCTGATCACTGGCGCTTCCAGCGGCATCGGCCTGGCCATGGCCGAAGCACTGGCCCGGCGCGGCCGCAGCCTGATTCTGGTGGCACGACAGCGTGATCAGCTGGAAAGTATCGCCATCGAGCTGACCCAGCGTTTCGATGTCGAAGTATTATTTCGCGCCTGCGACCTCGGCGAACCGTTGCGTCTGTCAGGCTTTTTGCTGGAGCTGGAAGAAGGCGACCGGCAGATCGATCTGCTGGTCAATTGCGCCGGCATCGGCACCTGCGGGCCATTCCTCGCGCAAGACTGGATGACCGAGCAGGACCTCATCGAGGTCAATATCCTCGCCCTCACCCGCCTCTGCCATGCGGTGGGTAACAGCATGGCGCTGCTGGGTGGCGGGCAGATCCTCAATGTCGCGTCGGTGGCTGCGTACAGCCCCGGCCCATGGATGAGCACCTACTACGCCAGCAAAGCCTATGTGCTGCATTTTTCCGAAGCCCTGCGCGTGGAGCTCAAACAAAGCGGCGTGAAAGTCTCCGTGCTGTGCCCCGGCCCGACGCGCACACCGTTCTTCCGAACCGCACAGATGAGTAGCGAAAAGATCGAAAGCAGCCACTCGCTGATGAGTCCGGAAGAAGTGGCACTGCATGCCGTGCGTGCACTGGATAAAAACCGCGCCATTATCATTCCGGGACGACGCAACCGCTGGCTGGCGTTCCTGCCGCGACTGGGTTCGCGCTGGCTTAACCGGACGATTGTCGGCATGGTCAATAAAGCTTACTGCCCCCGCTAGGAAGACAACTTCAAAGCGGTACACTCGATTCAGCCCAACTCAACGGAGAAACAGCAGTGGATACTCTGTTCACCAAGATCATCAACCGGGAAATCCCGGCCAATATCATTTACGAGGACGACCAGGTTCTGGCCTTCCACGACATCGCCCCACAGGCTCCGGTGCACTTTCTGGTAATCCCGAAAAAACCGGTGCGCACGCTCAACGACCTGACCGAAGACGACAAGGCGCTGGCCGGGCACATCCTGTTCACCGCGCAGCGTCTGGCGCTGGAACTGGGTTGCGAAGAAGGCTTCCGCGTGGTGATGAACTGCAATGAACTTGGCGGGCAGACTGTCTATCACATCCATATGCACGTGCTGGGTCAGCGCCAGATGAACTGGCCGCCGGGCTGAAACTCAGCGCGTACTGTGTAGGAGCTGCCGAAGGCTGCGATCTTTTGATCTTGAAAAACTACAGCAAGATCAAAAGATCGCAGCCTTCGGCAGCTCCTACGTGAGCGAATAAACCGCAACATTGCGGCCAATGACCCAGCGCAAACCCTCGCCGGCCGATTCGGTTAAACTGGCCGCCGAGATTCTTCCCGGAGGTCAGCATGACTACCCAACGTCACTACTCGCCCATAGACCGTCTGCTGCTGCAAGCCGATGCCGCGATGCGCACCCTGTTGCCCTTCAGTGGCCAGCCGTACCGCCCGTCGCCAGCGATTCTGCAGCCGGATACGCAGATGAGCGATGAAGATACCCGCCACGTCGCCGGTTTGATGCGCATCAACCATACCGGCGAAGTCTGTGCCCAGGCGCTGTATCAGGGGCAGGCGCTGACCGCCAAGTTGCCGCAGGTACGCGCAGCCATGGAGCACGCGGCTGAAGAAGAGATCGATCATCTGGTCTGGTGTGAACAGCGCATCCATCAGCTGGGTAGCCACACCAGCGTGCTGAATCCACTGTTTTACGGCATGTCGTTCGGTATCGGCGCGGTCGCCGGACTGATCAGCGACAAAGTCAGCCTTGGTTTCGTTGCGGCGACCGAGCATCAGGTGTGCAAGCACTTGAACGAACATCTGGAGCAATTGCCGGCCGAGGACGAGAAGTCCCGGGCGATTCTCGAACAGATGCGCATCGATGAAGAACACCATGCGGAAAGTGCGTTGGATGCGGGCGGATTTCGTTTTCCGGCGCCGGTCAAGTTCGGGATGAGCTTGCTGGCCAAGGTGATGACCAAGAGTACGTATCGGATCTGAGATATGTATCGCCCGACATTGCCCTATCGCTGGCAAGCCAGCTCCCACAGGGGTTTTATGTGAGGCATGAAAAAGGCGACCAGGAGGTCGCCTTTTTTGTTTCCGGGAATCTTAGGTCGGCATGTTGCGCGCGTAGAAGATTTCCAGCATTTCGTGTTTCACACGGTCGGTCACCTGGGCACGCTGCTCGGGCGAGAGGTTGCTGGTGGCGTCGCCGAACAGGTAGTTATCCAGTTCGAAGTTCTTCAGCAGCATTTTGGTGTGGAACAGGTTTTCCTGGTACACGTTCACGTCGGTCATCTGGTACGCGTCGCGGGTGTCTTCGGAGAGGTAGTTCTGGATCGAGTTGATCTCGTGGTCGATGAAGTGCTTGTTGCCTTCAACGTCACGGGTGAAGCCGCGCACACGGTAATCCACGGTCACGATGTCCGAATCGAACTGGTGAATGAGGAAGTTGAGCGCTTTGAGCGGTGAAATGACACCACAAGTCGACACGTCGATATCCACACGGAAGGTCGCAATACCGTCGTCCGGATGGATTTCCGGATAGGTGTGCACCGTGATGTGGCTCTTGTCGAGGTGGGCCAGAATGATTTCGGGCAACGGGCCCGGCGATTCTTCGATCTGGCTGTCAGTCGGGGTTACCGGCTCTTCCGAAATCAGAATCGTGACGCTGGCGCCCTGGGGTTCATAGTCCTGACTGGCGATGTTCAGGATGTTGGCACCAATGATCTCGACAACTTCTGTGAGAATCTGCGTCAGGCGTTTCGCGTTGTACTCTTGATTGATGTACTCAACGTAAGCCTGCTGGTCTTGCGGGGTTTCCGCGTAGCAGATGTCATAGATGTTGAAGCTCAAGGTCTTTGTCAGGTTATTGAACCCGTGGAGCTTGAGTTTGCTTTTCACCGTTAAAAACTCTCTATGTATGCGGCGCGGCCGCGTGATCAAGCATGCCCGTCAAGTGCGAACAACGCACCTGCGTAGGACGGTTAACACCTCTTCGCGATGGCGATTTTGGTTATCTGTTCAGGCGGATGACCCGTCGGCTGACCGATCACTGCCCTGAAAAAAGTGGCGCATTATGCAGACGTCAGCGGGGGATCGCCAGAGTCTGCACTGCTTTTATGATAGTTGAATGTCGGTTCAGCCGAGTTCGACGATTTCATAATCGTGGGTGATTGCCACGCCAGCCGCGCCGAGCATGATCGACGCCGAGCAATATTTCTCGGCCGACAGCTCGATGGCGCGCTTGACCTGAGCTTCTTTCAGGCCCCGGCCCTTGACCACGAAGTGCATGTGGATCTTGGTAAACACCTTCGGATCTTCAGTCGCACGCTCGGCGTCGAGGAAGGCTTCACAGCTTTCAACGGCCTGACGCGACTTCTTCAGGATGCTGACCACATCGAAATTGCTGCAACCGCCGACACCCAGCAAGAGCATTTCCATCGGGCGAACCCCGAGGTTACGGCCACCGGCGTCCGGCGGGCCGTCCATCACCACGACATGACCGCTGCCGGATTCGCCGAGGAACATGGCTTCGCCAGCCCATTGGATGCGTGCCTTCATCGCCCAGACTCCACTGTAAAAAAAGGGTCGCCAGCTTAGCACAGCACTTTGTCCCGACAGGAACGACGTCCTAGGACGGATGCTTTCTGGCTGTAGGTAATTTCTCGAATTCTCGACGAAGTGTCTGGTAAGCTGGCGCCAATTCGCTGGCGCCAATTCGTCAGCTCTGTAGCGACCGCCTTCAGCGCCTCATAACAACTCAAACATCACCGTGCAGTCTTTTCGGGATACAACCATGGTTGCTATTACCCCCACACCCAAAATCAAGAACATCGACAAGCTGTTGATGCATTGCCAGCGCCGGCGTCATGCGGCCAAGAGCAATATAATCTGCGCCGGGGATCGCTCGGACACGCTGTTTTTCATCATCAAAGGCTCGGTCACCATCCTCATCGAAGACGACGATGGTCGCGAGATGATCATCGCTTACCTGAACGCCGGGGATTTTTTCGGCGAACTGGGTCTGTTCGAGCAGGCAGGTCAGGAGCAGGAACGCAGCGCCTGGGTGCGGGCCAAGGTCGAATGCGAAACCGCGGAAATCAGCTACGCCAAGTTCCGCGAACTGTCGCAGCAGGATCCAGACATTCTTTACGCCCTCAGCGGACAAATCGCACAACGCCTGCGTAACACCACGCGCAAAGTCGGCGACCTGGCGTTTTTCGACGTCACCGGCCGCGTCGCCCGCTGCCTGCTGGAGCTGTGCAAACAGCCGGACGCCATGACCCATCCGGACGGCATGCAGATCAAAGTCACCCGTCAGGAAATCGGTCGGATTGTCGGTTGTTCACGGGAGATGGTCGGCCGCGTGCTCAAGGATCTGGAAGAACGCAATCTGGTCGACGTGAAGGGCAAGACCATGGTGGTCTTCGGCACGCGCTAAGCTCGTAAATCAGGCACTGTAAATCTGCGCCAGCATCAAACGAAACAATTCATCGAGACGCGCCAGCGCCTGTGGCGCGTTGAATTTCTCATGCAGGGCGATGTGGCTTTGCGCCCTCACCCGCTGCTCCAGGCCGCAGGTTTCATTGAAGCGATTGACCGCGGCGACCATCGCTTCACGCTCGTCATCCATCAGCATTGCACCGTGCACCAGCCCCACCGGACGCTGGCCGCCCTGACTCTGGCGCCAGCGCTGGGCGGTGCCGACCATCTTGCGACCGTCGAGATTGACGTTGAAACGTCCATCACAGAATGCGCCGTCGATTTCCCCGACCGACGAGGTGCCACCCAATTCATCCAGCAACTGACAGATCGGATCGCACAGGCGGCGGTAGCCGGTTTCGATGCGGTTCAGATCGCCTTCGCTGCGATGCGGGGCATACACCAAGGCAATGTTGATGGTCGCAGCGGATTGCGGGACGGGCTCACCGCCCGTTTCACGCAACAGCACCGGCCAGCCAGCGGCAGCGGAGACTTCGCAGGCATGGTCGAATTGCGGGAGACGGTTGAGGCGGCGCGGCATGACCAGCGCGCGATCGGTGGGTTGCCAGAACAGCAGGCCGAACTCGGCGTCGCCAGCGCAGACCGAGGCCAGCAAGTCCTGTTCGGCTTGCAAGCCGGATTCGATGGTCAGGGGGGTTGGCAGCGACATAACAGGCTCCGGCAACATGGAAATCTTTAGCGGTTTCGATGGCCCCTTCGCGGGCAGGCTCGCTCCCACAGGGGGAAATGCATTCCAAATGTGGCAGCGAGCCTGCTCTCGAATGAGGTCGACTCGGTCAGTCGAGGGTCGAACCACTGATCGGCACACCACGCTCCGGGAAAAACAGGCGCTGCAATTCAATCCCCGGATTTTCCGCGCGCATGAACGCTTCGCCGACCAGGAACGAGTACACATCGCTGATTTCCATCAGCTCGACGTCGGCCCGATTGAGAATGCCGCTCTCGGTGATCACCAGGCGATCGCGCGGGATGCGCGGCAACAGGTCGAGGGTGGTTTCCAGACTGACGTCAAATGTGTGCAGGTTGCGGTTGTTGACCCCGACCAGCGGCGTGTCGAGGGTCTTCAGCGCGCGCTCCAGCTCGTCACCGTCGTGCACTTCCACCAGGACGTCGAGACCGACGCCTTTGGCCACGGCGGCCAGCTCGGCCATTTTCACGTCGTCCAGTGCGGAGACGATGAGCAGCACGCAATCGGCGCCCAGCGCGCGGGCTTCAACGATCTGGTACGGATCGATCATGAAGTCCTTGCGGATCACCGGCAGCTTGCAGGCGGCGCGCGCCTGTTGCAGGTAGGCATCGGCGCCCTGGAAGTAATCGATGTCGGTCAGCACCGACAGACAGGTCGCCCCGCCCTTTTCGTAGCTCTTGGCGATGTCGGCCGGCACAAAGTCTTCGCGGATCACGCCTTTGCTCGGCGAAGCCTTCTTGATTTCGGCAATCACCGCCGGTTGTTTCTTCTTCGCTTGCGCCAGCAAAGCCTGGGCAAAACCACGGGGTGCATCGGCCGCCTTGGCCAGACTTTCCAGCTTGCTCAGGCTGACCCGGGCGCTGCGCTCGGCGACTTCCTCAACCTTGCGCGCCAGAATGTTTTCCAGAACCGTCGGTACACTCATCCTTCATTCTCCACTTTGAATACCGCGGTAAAGGCACCCAGCTCCTCGAGCTTTTCCCGAGCGAGGCCGGTGTGCAGCGCGTCGTGCGCCAGCTCCACACCTTGTTTCAGACTGCTTGCCAGGTCGGCGGCGTACAGCGCCGCACCGGCATTGAGCACAATCATCTCGGCAGCTTTCTGACCGTTTTCGGTCTTGCGCTTGCCGAGGGCATCGCGGATCAGCGCCAGCGATGCTTCCGGGCCTTCGACCGACAGGCCGTGCAGGCTCTGACTCTTCATGCCGAGGTCTTCCGGTTCGACCCAATACTCAGTGATTTCGTTGTTCTTCAGCTCGGCAACAAAGGTCGGCGCGGCGAGGCTGAACTCATCCAGACCGTCCTTCGAATGCACGACCAGCACGTGTTTGCTGCCCAGCCGTTGCAAGACTTCGGCCAATGGCCGGCACAGCGCCTGGGTGAATACGCCGACGACCTGATGTTTCACACCGGCCGGATTCGTAAGCGGGCCGAGCATGTTGAACAGCGTGCGCAGGCCGAGTTCGCGGCGCGGACCGGCGGCGTACTTCATCGCTTTGTGGTGGGTCTGGGCGAACATGAAACCGATGCCGACGTTGTCGATGCAGCGCGCGACCTGGACCGGGGTCAGGTTCAGATAAATGCCGGCAGCTTCCAGCAGATCGGCACTGCCGCTCTTGCCGGACACCGCGCGGTTGCCGTGCTTGGCCACGGTGCAACCGGCGGCTGCGACAACAAAGGAAGACGCGGTCGATACGTTGAAGATGTTCGCACCGTCACCGCCTGTGCCGACCACATCGACCACGCCGTCGAGTGTTTTCAGCTCGACTTGATCGGCCAGCTCACGCATCACCGACACCGCGCCGACGATTTCGTCGATGCTCTCGCTCTTCATGCGCATGGCCATCATGAACGCGCCGATCTGCGCTTCGGTGCACTGGCCGGTCATGATCTCGCGCATCACATCGCGCATTTCATCGGTGCTGAGGTCGAGGTGTTCGACGATACGGCTGAGGGCTGTCTTGATATTCATGGGAAGTCCTTAGCGCGTGCCGCCGGTTTGTTTGAGGAAGTTGGCAAACAATTCATGACCCTGCTCGGTGAGGATCGATTCGGGGTGGAACTGCACACCCTCGATGTTCAGGGTCTTGTGACGCAGGCCCATGATCTCGTCGACCGAGCCGTCGTCGTGCTGGGTCCATGCGGTCAGCTCGAGGCAATCGGGCAGACTGTCGTGCTTGACGATCAGCGAGTGGTAACGGGTAACGGTGAGCGGATGATTGAGGCCGGCGAACACGCCCTTGTCCTCGTGGAATACCGGGCTAGTCTTACCGTGCATGACCTGGCGGGCACGCACCACATCCCCGCCGAAGGCCTGGCCGATGGACTGGTGGCCGAGGCAAACGCCGAGGATCGGCAGCTTGCCGGCGAAGTGCTTGATCGCATCAATGGAAACGCCCGCCTCGGTGGGCGTGCACGGCCCCGGGGAAACCACGATGCGCTCGGGATTCAGCGCTTCGATTTCGGCGATGGTCAGTTCGTCGTTGCGCACCACTTTGACCTCGGCACCCAGCTCGCCGAGGTATTGCACAACGTTGTAGGTAAAGGAGTCGTAGTTGTCGATCATCAGCAACATGGCGTTCGAACCTCTTGAATTCTGACTTGATGACAGCCTTCACATGACTTGCCCGCAGGGCGCTGCGCGATGTCGGACGCGCACAGGGCGCCAGCACAGCGGCATTTCAAACAGACAAGGAAGGCAAAGCGATACAGATCCGGCGGGGCCGGCAGAGAAGATTCAGGCGCGCCAACGCCAGCGGGCGTGTGCCTTGATGACTTGATCCAGGAGTTTGCTGGTGATCAACACGGGGAAGGTCTCGTTCATACGTTCCGGCACAGTAACTTAGCTGGGCGGAGCGTGCAATATGGCGGGGCCTGCGGGTTATAAAACGGCAGAGGGATTCACGACCGATGGCAAAATGCCGAACGTTTTTGGTACTGTCGTTTCGTTCACCTACAACAATAAATAAACGGACTTGCTCATGATCAGACAGACGTTGTTTGTACCGCTGGCCAGCTGCTTGCTCGCACTCGCTTGCGCCCAGGCCAATGCAGCGCCCAATCCTTATTCGAGTTTCATCGTCTTCGGTGACAGCCTCAACGATGCCGGCACCTTCGCCGACACGGGCGGCCCGGCGGGCTCCACCGAGCGTTACACCAACCGTACCGGGCCGGTGTATCAGGATGGCAGCGGCGAAGTTTTTTCATTGAATTCCACCCAGTTGCTTGGCGGCCGCCTGGGCTTTTCGCCCGACCAGACAGCCTCTTCCAGCTCCGCAGTGCGCGCGGAAAACGGCCAGCCCGACGGCAACAACTGGGCGGTCGGTGGTTATCGCACCGACCAGATTCTCGACTCGATCACCACCCAATCGGCCACCGGCGAACGCACCCGCGCCGGTTACCTGCCGTCGAACGGCTTTCGCGCCGACCCGAATGCGCTGTATTACATTTCCGGTGGCGGCAACGATTTCCTCCAGGGCCGCATTCTCAGCCTGCCCCAGGCCAACGCCGCAGCCGATCGACTGGCCGACAGCGTGCAGACCCTGCAGACCGCCGGCGCCAAATACGTGATGGTCTGGCTGCTGCCCGACGTGGGCCTGACACCTGCTCTGAACGGCACGCCGCTGCAAGCGTTCAGCAGCACCCTCGCCAACCAGTTCAACAGTCAGTTGGTGACGCGCCTGCAAGGCATCAACGCCGAAGTCATTCCGCTGAACATTCCGGTGCTGCTCTCGGAAGTCTTCGCCGACCCGGGACGCTTTGGCCTGGCCACCGACCAGAACCTCACCGCGACCTGCTTCAGTGGCAATAGCTGCACGGAAAACGCCCGTTACGGGATCAACAGCGCCACGCCGGATCCGACCAAGCTGATCTACAACGATGGCGTACACCCGACCGAATCCGGGCAAAAACTGATCGCCGATTACGCCTATTCGTTGCTGGCTGCGCCGTGGGAATTGAGCCTGCTACCTGAAATGGCCCACGGCACCGTGCGCGCGCATCAGGATGAATTGCGCAACCAATGGCAGGCAGACAGGGAGAACTGGCAAGCGGTCGGCCAATGGCGCGCGATTGTCTCGGCCGGCGGACAGCATCTGGATGTCGACAGCCAAAGCAGCGGCGCCAGCGCCGATGGCAGCGGTTACAACCTCAACGTCGGCGGCAGCTATCGCTTGAACGAGGCTTGGCGCGTGGGCGTGGCGGCCGGTTTGTATCGACAGAATCTCGAGGCCGGGCACAACGATTCTGACTACAAGCTCAACAGCTACATGGCCACCGCGTTTGCCCAGTTCCAGCAGAACCGCTGGTGGGCCGACGCGGCGCTGACCGGCGGCAAACTCGACTACGACAACCTCAAACGCAAGTTCGACCTCGGCGCCAGCGAGGGTGCGGAGAAAGGCGATACCGACGGCAGCCTGTGGGCGTTCAGCACGCGCCTGGGCTATGACATTGCGCAACCGGGCAGCCAATGGCATCTGTCGCCGTTCGTCAGCGCCGATTACGCCAGTGTCGATGTCGACGGTTACTCGGAAAAGAGCAACCGCGCCACGGCGCTGACCTTCGATGACCAGAGCCGCGATTCGAAACGCCTGGGTCTCGGCATCCAGGGCAAGTACAACTTCACCGCGCAAACCCAGGTGTATGGCGAATACGCCCACGAGCGTGAGTACGAAGATGACGTGCAGAAGGTCAACATCGCACTCAACACCCTGCCGGCCAATGACTTCACACTTGAAGGCTACACACCGGCAAGTCACCTGAACCGCTTGAGCCTGGGTGTCAGTCACAAGCTGACGGCGGACCTGGCGCTGCGTGGGGGGTATACGTTCCGCAAAGATGATGACTTCAAGCAGCAGGGACTGAATGTCGGGGTTGTGCTGGATTTCTGAGTCGTAGATGCAAAAAGCGGCGCCTGTCAGGGCGCCGCTTTTTTTATGCCTCAACACAAAACCCAATGTGGGAGCGAGCCTGCTCGCGAAAGCGCTGGGTCAGTCAGCATCAACGGTGACTGACTCACCTCTTCGCGAGCAGGCTCGCTCCCACACGGGAAATTGCGTGTCTCAGGCGTCCGGGGTCTGCTCGGCCAACGCCACGGCGCGGAACATCGCGCGGCGTTTGTTCAGGGTTTCTTCCCATTCCAGCGCCGGCACCGAGTCGGCGACGATGCCGCCGCCGGCCTGCACGTGCAGCTCGCCGTTCTTGATCACTGCCGTGCGAATGGCAATGGCGGTGTCCATGTTGCCGTTCCAGGCGAAGTAACCGACCGCGCCGCCGTACACACCGCGCTTGACCGGCTCCAGCTCGTCGATGATTTCCATCGCGCGAATCTTCGGTGCGCCCGACAACGTACCCGCCGGCAGAATCGCCCGCAGTGCGTCCATCGCGGTCAGGCCCGACTTCAACTGGCCGGTGACGTTGGAGACGATGTGCATCACATTGGAATAACGCTCGATGACCATTTTCTCGGTGAGCTTCACCGAGCCGATTTCCGAAACGCGCCCGGTATCGTTGCGGCCCAGATCGATCAGCATCAAGTGCTCGGCGATCTCCT
>NZ_RCOD01000094.1:0-19111 GCF_004307505.1 Pseudomonas sp. Sample_11 | reverse complement strand
CTGGAATTCCAGAACATCGAGCGCGACATCACCCGCCAGCTCGGCCAGTTCAACCCGGTCGGGCAGATCATGCGGCGCATGTGCAAGGAATACCGCATGGTGGTGCGCATGCTCGAAGCGCGCGGCACCGAGGACTTCGGCCTGATCTCGCAAGAGCTGTACGGCGCGGCGTCCGATGCTTTTCACGCCGGTGACCCGACCCTCGCCGACCTCGGCCTGATGATGTCCGACTACCTGAACAACATCGACGGGCGCGGCGATCTGAAGGACGAGCCGAAAATCCTCACCGCCAAAGACGCGGTGCACCTGCTGCAAACCCGACTGAACAAGGTATTCGGTGAGGCCGAAGAAACCATTCGCGTGTTCGAGTCCGACGGCATCGTCGCCGACGCTGCGGCGGGCGCCGACTACATCAAGATTCGCACCGACGCGCTGTTCAACGACCGCGACGTGCGCGCACTGGAAGTCCACGAAGGCCTGGTGCACGTCGGCACCACACTCAATGGCTTGAATCAGCCGATCTGCACGTTCCTGTCGAAAGGCCCGCCTTCGTCGACGGTGACCCAGGAAGGCCTGGCGATCCTGATGGAAATCATTACCTTCGCCTCTTACCCGAGTCGCCTGCGCAAACTGACCAACCGCACCCGTGCGATTCATATGGTCGAGGAGGGCGCGGACTTTTTGCAGATCTACGAATTCTTCCGCGAGCAGGGTTTCGAGATGGCCGAAAGCTACGGCAATGCCAGCCGGGTGTTCCGTGGCTCGACGCCGACCGGTCTGCCATTCACCAAAGACTTGTCCTACCTCAAGGGCTTCATCATGGTTTACAACTACATTCAGTTGGCCGTGCGCAAAGGCAAGCTTGAGCAGATTCCGTTGTTGTTCTGTGGCAAGACCACACTGGAAGACATGCGGACCCTGCGCCAACTGGTGGATGAAGGACTGGTGGTGCCGCCGAAATATCTACCGGATCAGTTCCGTGACTTGAATGCGTTGTCGGCGTGGATGTGTTTCTCCAACTTCCTCAACCATTTGAGCCTGGACCGGATTGAGGCGGATTACTCCAATATCCTCTAACCCAAACACAATCCCCTGTGGGAGCTGGCTTGCCAGCGATTGCATTCTGTCAGTCAATATTGATGTTAGCTGACCCACCGCCATCGCTGGCAAGCCAGCTCCCACAGGGTTATTTGTTTTTCTCTGAATCGATTGTTCGCCCATTTCTTGCGAGGTTTCACCGGATGAGAATCCTCGGCATCCTTTGCCTGCTCTTGACCCTCGGTGGTTGCAGTTCGCTGCTGTTCTACCCGGAACCGGGCCAGATCTTCACCCCGGACAAAGCCAAACTCGAATACCGCACCGTCACCCTGATCACCGCTGATGGCTTGAAGCTCAACGCCTGGTGGCTGCCGGCCAAACCTGGCGTCGAGGTCAAAGGCACGGTCCTGCATCTGCACGGCAACGGCGGCAATCTGCCGATGCATCTGGGCGGCAGCTGGTGGTTGCCGAAGAACGGCTATCAGGTGCTGCTGGTCGACTATCGCGGCTACGGTTTGTCCGAGGGCAAGCCGAGCCTGCCGGCTATCTATCAGGACATCGACGCCGCGTTCGCCTGGCTCGACAACGCGCCCGAGGTCAAAGGCAAACCGCTGGTGCTGCTCGGGCAGAGTCTGGGCGGCGCGATGTCGGTGCATTGGCTGGCGCAGCACCCGGAGCGGCAAAAACAACTCAAGGCCCTGGTGCTGGATGGCGTGCCGGCCAGTTATCGCAGTGTCGGCCAATTCGCCCTCAGCACTTCGTGGCTGACCTGGCCATTGCAAGTGCCGCTGTCGTGGCTGGTGCCGGACGGCGACAGCGCAATCAACTCGATGGCGCAGCTGACCGGCGTGCCGAAGCTGATCTTCCACAGCATCGACGATCCGCTGGTGCCGATGGCCAATGGCATTCGCCTGTATCAGGCAGCGCCGCCGCCGCGTGTGTTGCAACTGACCCGTGGCGGTCATGTGCAAACCTTCGGCGACCCGGTGTGGCGTCAGGTCATGCTGCGCTATCTCGACGACCCCGAACACTTCGACGGCCTGCGCCGCCTCGGCGAAATCCCCAATTATCCGAAAGCCCCGAATTCTGAAGATGAGAGTCCGCAATGAGTGAAGAACGTAACGCCATCCCACTGATCATCACGGGTATTTGCAGCATCCTCGGCACCGTCGGGGCGCTGTGGTACTACGGCTACCTGCATTTTGCCAAGCCGGAGGATGCGTTGCTGCTCAGCGAATTCACCATGCTCAAGACCGTGCCGGGCGAGGACTACAAAGTCTCGCTGACGCCTGCGCCGCAAGTGGCGCAGTGCATTGATGGCGTGCTGGTGTTGTTTGATACCGAGCAGAAAGGGTTGACCGGGGTGTTGATCAACGCGCAGAAAAAAGCTGTGCGGTGTATGGGCGAAGAGACTCCGCAGAAACTCGAGAAGTGATTCTGCAGGTCAGCCCTCACCCTAACCCTCTCCCAGAGGGAGAGGGGACTGACCGAGGTGTTTGTTTAAGCTACGTCGACCTGATCCATTGCGCCGAACACAAGTTTTGACAGCGACACAAATCGGCTCCCTCTCCCTTGGGAGAGGGCTGGGGTGAGGGCTACGATGTCTGATCCCACAAAAAAAGCCCCGCCTGATCGCTCAGGCGGGGCTTTTGCGTTACCGGGTGAAGCTTAGTTCGAGCTCACCGAAGAACGCGGTGCTACTGGCTGGTTGTCGTTGGAAATGGTCACTTCCACACGACGGTTCATCGCACGGCCCGAGACGCTGCCGTTATCCGCTACCGGGTACTCCTTGCCATAACCCTGAGCGACGATGCGCGAAGGATCGACGCCCATCTTGATCAGGGCCATCTGCACGGAAGTTGCGCGGCGCTCGGACAGCGACTGGTTGTAGCTCGCGGTGCCGGTGCTGTCGGTGTAACCCTCGACGATCACTTTGCGATCCGGGTTTTCCTGGAGGAATTGCGCCAGTTTGTTGATGTTCACCAGGCCGCTGGATTTCAGATCAGCCTTGTTGGTGGCGAACAGCACGTCACCGAAAGTGACCAGCGTACCGCGATCAGTCTGCTTGGCGTTGAGGCTGTCCTGCAGCTGTTTGATCTGCTGGTCACGGGCATCCAGACGGGCCTGGGCACGTTGGGCTGCGGCGTTTTTCAGGTTGTTTTCAGCGGTGCGCAGAGCGATTGTCTGCTTGGCCACTTCGACGCGCTGGTTGGTCAGGTAAGCCAGTTGGTCAACCTTGGCGGCGTCTTCCTTGTCCAGATAAGCCTTGTCGGCCTTGTCCAGGTAATCGCTGGCGTCTTTGGTTTCCAGTGCCGCGACTTTGCTCGCCTGTGGGTTGGCCTGCAGGCCGGCGTAGTTGGTGCGCGCCTGTTCCAGGTTCGGGTTAGGCGGGGTGGAGCAGGCAGCCAGTGCAACGCTTGCGGCCAGAAGAGCGGGAATCATCAGTTGCTTACGCATAATTTGTCGTCCTTTCTATCGGTAAGAGTTTCAGCTTTGCGGTCGGGATGCGCGCTTACTGCACAGTGCGCTGGCTTTCCTGACGCAGTTCCTGAACACCTTTCTGGGAATCCTTCACAGCCTGTTCGGCCTTGGCGGCCTGAGCCTTGCGTTCAGCGACGCGAGCGTCCCATTCAGCCTGTTCGGACAGGCGACGGGCCTCGTCATACTTCTTGTCGTGCATGGCGATTTCAGCTTGTTTCAGTTTGTCCTGAGCCTGCTTCATTTCCACCGCAGCGAATTCGGTACCGCCAGCGCTGACGGCGCTGTTCACAGCCGATTGGGTCACGGCGTACTGCTCGGTCGGTGGGTTACCGGCGCAACCGGCCAGTACGAAGCTGGTGCCGATGGCCAGAGCGGCCAGTTTCAGACCGCGCAGGTGGGAAAACGAGGTTTGGGTTTTCATGGTCTTCAACTCCATTAGGCATCTCCTGAAAATACAACTGAATCCATCCTGGCAGAGGAGGCGAAAGCATCGCTTGTAGACGCGAATTGAAACGCTCGTTCCAGGCGTGGTTACCTGTTCCGACCGGCGGCATTTTTGAAAAGTTCAGAAAAGATGGCCTATCGCCAAAAATTAAATTGACCGTTTGGACAAGGCTCTGGGACGGGAACTTTGGCGGTTTGGAGCGGTACGCGCGGGTTAGTTTTAAGGTGAATATCAGGCATGATCAGGAACCTGTGGGAGCTGGCTTGCCAGCGATGAGGCCATCATGCTCAGCACATCTTTGACTGAACTGACGCCATCGCGGGCAAGCCCGCTCCCACAGGTTTCTCGGTGTCAGGAATCAGTGCTTCTGCTTGTTCTCAGCCGAGGACAAATCATGCAAATGCCGCCGCGACAACGCCAGAAAACGCGGCGTCGGGCCGACATCCTCATACAACGGATCACCTTCCTCGTCCGTCGCCACCACCGTCGAACCCTTCACATACGGCAGGCTTGCTTCGAACTCCTCGAGCGCGGCGCCGATCAGTTCGCCGAGCAGTTCCTCGGGATGACGTTTGGGATACATCTCGGCAATTGCCGCCAGGCGCGCGGCGGCCTCGACGTCCAGATGAATCGTGTAGCCGGTGTCGGTCAGGCGACCTTTGGCGTTTTCTTCCCAATGCTGGGCGAGTTCACGAATTTTCATGATGACCTCATTTAGCGCCTGCTGATGGCAGGCCTGGGTGAGTGTCCGGCAGCGCCGGCGGCGGGCCGTCGTACGGCTTACTGTTGAGACTAGCTTTCGCCGGCAAGGTTTAAAGTCAATTCGTCGCCTGCTTGTAAGAAGCGGCGCAGAGCGGCACTCTCTGGCAAAGCATTCGTTTCTGCGCTGTCCCCGATTACCGCTGGAGAACTGCTGATGACCGATATTGATGCACGCTTGCGCGAAGATGTTCACCTGCTCGGAGAGCTGTTGGGCAACACCATTCGAGACCAGTACGGCGAGGCGTTCCTCGACAAGATCGAGCAGATTCGCAAGGGCGCCAAGGCCGACCGGCGCGGCTCGATGGACGCTGAACTGAGCGCCAGCCTCAATCAATTGAGTGAAGACGAATTGCTTCCGGTCGCGCGGGCCTTCAACCAGTTTCTCAACCTGGCCAACATCGCCGAGCAATATCAGCTGATCCATCGCCGCGAGGAGTCGCAACCGGCGCCGTTCGAATCGCGGGTATTGCCGGAACTGCTCGCGCGCCTGCGCAGTGAAGGGCACAGCGCCGAATCTCTGGCCCGGCAGCTGGCGCGGCTGGAAATCGAACTGGTGCTGACCGCGCACCCGACCGAAGTGGCGCGACGCACGTTGATCCAGAAGTACGACGCGATCGCCGCGCAGCTGGCCGCGCAGGACCATCGCGACCTGACCAGCGCCGAGCGCGAGCAGATCCAGAGCAAACTGCAACGGCTGATCGCCGAAGCCTGGCACACCGAAGAAATCCGCCGCACCCGCCCGACGCCGGTCGATGAAGCCAAATGGGGCTTTGCGGTGATAGAGCATTCGTTGTGGCAGGCGATCCCCAACCATATGCGCAAGGCCGATCAGGCGCTGTTCGCCGCCACGGGTCTGCGCTTGCCGCTGGAAGCCGCGCCGATCCGCTTCGCCTCATGGATGGGTGGCGACCGTGACGGCAACCCCAATGTCACCGCCGCCGTCACTCGCGAAGTCTTGCTGCTGGCGCGCTGGATGGCCGCTGACTTGTATCTGCGCGATGTCGATCACCTTGCTGCCGAACTGTCGATGCAGCAGGCCAGCGACGCGCTGAAGGCCAAGGCCGGCGACAGTGCCGAACCGTATCGCGCGGTGCTCAAGCAACTGCGCGAACGCCTGCGCGCCACACGCAACTGGGCGCATGCCGCGTTGACCGCGCCGACCCCGGCCACCGCCGATGTGCTGCACGATAATCGCGACCTGCTCGAGCCGTTGCAGTTGTGTTTCAACTCGCTGCACGAGTGCGGCATGGGCGTTATCGCCGACGGGCCGTTGCTCGACTGCCTGCGTCGGGCGGTGACGTTCGGCCTGTTTCTGGTGCGCCTCGATGTGCGTCAGGATTCGACGCGGCACAGCTCGGCAATGACCGAAATCACCGATTACCTCGGCCTCGGCCGCTACGAAGATTGGGATGAAGAACAGCGCATCAACTTCCTCACCGAGGAGCTGAGCAACCGTCGTCCGTTGCTGCCCGCGCATTTCAAACCATCGGCGGAAACCGCCGAGGTGCTCAACACCTGCAAGGAAATCGCCGCCGCGCCCGCTGCGTCGCTGGGTTCCTACGTGATCTCCATGGCCGGCGCCGCTTCCGACGTGCTCGCGGTGCAACTGCTGCTCAAGGAATCCGGCGTACTGCGGCCGATGCGCGTGGTGCCGCTGTTCGAAACCCTCGCCGACCTCGACAACGCCGGACCGGTGATGGAACGTCTGCTGCTATTGCCGGGCTATCGCGCGCGTTTGCATGGCCCGCAGGAAGTGATGATCGGCTATTCCGACTCGGCCAAGGACGCCGGCACCACCGCTGCGGCGTGGGCGCAATATCGCGCGCAGGAGCGCCTGGTGGAAATCTGCCGCGAACAGCAAGTCGAGCTGCTGCTGTTCCACGGTCGCGGCGGCACCGTTGGCCGTGGTGGCGGTCCGGCGCACGCGGCGATTCTGTCGCAACCACCGGGTTCGGTGGCCGGGCGTTTCCGTACTACCGAACAGGGCGAAATGATTCGTTTCAAATTCGGCCTGCCGGACATCGCCGAGCAAAACCTCAATCTGTATCTGGCCGCCGTGCTCGAGGCGACCTTGTTGCCACCGCCGCCGCCGACTCCGGAATGGCGCCATCTGATGGACGAATTGGCGGCGGACGGTGTCAGCGCTTACCGCCAGGTGGTGCGGGAAAATCCGCAATTCGTTGAGTACTTCCGTCAATCGACCCCGGAGCAGGAGCTCGGACGGTTGCCGCTCGGCAGTCGCCCGGCCAAACGCCGTGCCGGCGGTATCGAAAGCCTGCGGGCAATTCCGTGGATTTTCGGCTGGACTCAAACCCGATTGATGCTGCCGGCCTGGCTGGGCTGGGAGACGGCGCTGAGCAAGGCGCTGGAGCGCGGCGAGGGCGAGTTGCTCGGGCAGATGCGCGAACAGTGGCCGTTCTTCCGCACCCGTATCGACATGCTGGAAATGGTCCTGGCCAAGGCCGATGCGGATATTGCGCAGTCCTACGACGAACGTTTGGTCGAGGCTGATCTGCTGCCATTGGGCGCGCAGTTACGCGACCTATTGTCGCAGGCATGCACCGTTGTGCTCGGTCTGACCGGGCAGTCGCAGCTGCTGGCGCACAGCCCGGACACCCTCGAATTCATCCGCTTGCGCAACACCTACCTCGACCCGCTGCATCTATTGCAGGCCGAACTGCTGGCGCGTTCGCGGCGACAGGATGTCGAGCAGGGCAGCCCGGTAGAACAGGCGCTGCTGGTGTCTGTAGCGGGGATTGCCGCCGGATTGCGCAATACCGGCTAAGGTTGCTGAGCACCTCTGGCGGCATTCGCGATGAGGGTCGGATGCCGCTTCTCCTGCCGTAGGAAAGTGCCGCGAAGCGACAGTTATTGATGGGGTTGCGACTTGGGTTACCGCGTCGCAAGGTCACGGCGGGCGTCGGTTTCTCCGACTTTTGGCGTCTTGTGTGGGCGCAGCCTGCTGTGTATCTTGATCAGCCTTTGGCCGTTTGTGCGGCCACGACCCGTATTTTCAGGATCCGCCGGTTACGAGCGAATCCTTTGTTTTGTAAAGCTTTTATATAAAAAATTGAGGAGCACATCGATGCGCGTCATTCTGCTGGGAGCTCCCGGGGCCGGTAAAGGTACTCAGGCAAAGTTCATCACCGAGAAATTCGGCATTCCGCAAATCTCCACCGGCGACATGCTGCGTGCTGCGGTCAAGGCTGGCACTCCACTGGGCGTGCAAGCCAAGAGCATCATGGATGCCGGCGGCCTGGTGTCGGATGACCTGATCATCGCGCTGGTCAAGGACCGCATCGCTCAACCTGATTGCGCCAACGGTTTCCTGTTCGACGGCTTCCCGCGCACCATTCCGCAGGCTGAAGCGCTGGTCACTGCCGGCGTCGAGCTGGATGCCGTGGTCGAGATCGCTGTAGAAGACGAAGAAATCGTCCAGCGCATCGCCGGTCGCCGTGTTCACGAAGCCAGCGGCCGCGTTTACCACATCGTCTACAACCCGCCGAAACTGGCTGGCAAGGACGACATCACCGGCGAAGAGCTGGTGCAGCGCAAGGACGACACTGAAGAAACCGTGCGTCATCGCCTGTCGGTCTACCACTCGCAGACCAAGCCGCTGGTGGAGTTCTACCAGAACCTTTCCGCCAACAACGGCGGCAAGCCAAAGTACAGCCACATCGAAGGCGTGGGTTCGGTTGATGCAATCACCACCAAGGTGCTGGCCGCGCTGAGCTGAAATGTCTGATCGGCTGCATCATCCACGGCCCGCTTGCGGGCCGTAGTTGTTTATACTGACGCACTTTTTTCCCCACCCCTGTTTTGGAAACATCGATGAGCACCTTGCTGGCCCTGGACACCGCGACTGAAGCTTGCTCCGTTGCCTTGCTGCATGACGGCAAGGTCACGAGCCATTACGAGGTGATCCCGCGTCTGCATGCGCAGAAGCTGCTGCCGATGATCCAGCAATTGCTTGCCGATGCCGGCACCACGTTGCAAGTGGTCGAAGCGATTGCCTTCGGCCGTGGCCCGGGCGCGTTCACGGGTGTGCGCATTGCCATCGGTGTGGTGCAGGGTTTGGCCTTTGCTCTGGATCGTCCGGTATTGCCGGTATCCAACCTTGCCGTGCTCGCCCAGCGTGCCTTTCGTGAACATGGCGTAAGCCAAGTGGCAGCCGCCATCGATGCGCGGATGGATGAGGTGTATTGGGGCTGCTACCGCGAGACGGCGGGGGAGATGCGTCTGGTTGGTGCCGAAGCGGTGCTGCCGCCGGAAGTGGCTGCGCTACCGGCCGATGCCACAGGTGACTGGTTCGGTGCCGGTACCGGTTGGGGTTATGGTGAGCGCATCGCGGTCAATCTGAGCGGCTCTGACGCTGGCATGCTGCCCCACGCCGAGGACCTGCTGACGCTGGCGCGTTTCGCCTGGGAGCGCGGTGAGGCGATCCCGGCAGATGACGCCCAGCCGGTCTACCTGCGCGATAAAGTTGCCACCCCGAAAGCCCGCTGATACATCCGGGCAATTCCCTCTGGAAGTGAATTTGGTGGCGAGGGGATTTAGCGAAACGTCGCACCGCCCTGTTCGGCTGCGCAGCAGTCGCAAGTCCTGAAAATGCGGCGGCACTGAAAAAATGCAGGGGAGTGCTGCGCACTCCAACGGGGATAAATCCCCTCGCCACGGGCGCATGGGCCATTCTGAAAATCCTGCCAATCGTCAGTTTCCAGCTCCGGTTTTAAACCTTT
Organism: Pseudomonas sp. Sample_11; assembly: GCF_004307505.1. Taxonomy (NCBI): domain Bacteria; kingdom Pseudomonadati; phylum Pseudomonadota; class Gammaproteobacteria; order Pseudomonadales; family Pseudomonadaceae; genus Pseudomonas; species Pseudomonas sp. Sample_11. Next base: position 9,646 of record NZ_RCOD01000094.1, on the reverse strand, counting down.
TGCGCTTTATGTGTTCTAGTTATCACTCGGCGGTTTGCTAAGTCGGTCAAGTGCCGCTAAATTGCCATCATTGATACCGAGCATGACATTATGCGTATAGACGGCGTTTCCACTCAGTCCTACCCCATCAAGCGCAAGCCGCGTAAAGGCAATGCGGCGCTGGATGAATCCGTCGACATCATCGACGGCGAGCTGGAATTCCCGAGCGAAGAGCAGATGGCCGCTCGTGCCGCGCAAGCCACCGCGCAACGCCTGAGCAACCTGCCTGCCCGTCAACAAGACATGATCTACCACCGCGCGATGAAGAAGAGCGTAGCCATGGCTCTGGCCAGCTACCTGAGCACCGCCGGTTTTGTCGATTGGGACGCAGACGTGCTGGGCCTCGATCTGTATATCTGATGGATCTGCCTTACTACCTCGGTTGCCCGTCCTGGAGCGAAAATGCCTGGCGCGAGTATCTGTATCCGGTAGACGCAAAAACCTCCGACTTTCTCGCTCTCTACTGCCAGGTGTTCAACGCCGTCGAAGGCAACACCACCTTCTACGCCAGTCCATCGCCGGCTACCGTCCAGCGCTGGGCCGAGATCATGCCGGCACACTTTCGCTTCACTGCCAAATTCCCCGGCGACATCAGCCACAGCGGCGACCTGCGCGAACAGCTGACCGCTGCCGAAACCTTCCTGCAATTACTCAAGCCGTTAGGCGAACGTGTTTCGCCGCTGTGGCTGCAACTGTCGAAAAGCTTCACGCCGCAGCGTCTGCCGGAGCTCGCGGCGTTTATCGATGCGCTGGATTGCCCGCTTGCGGTCGAGGTGCGCAATGAACAGTTCTTCGCCAAGGGCGAGAGCGAGCGTCTGCTCAATCGTCTGTTGCTGGATCGCGGTGTCGAGCGCATCTGTCTCGACCCGCGCGCGCTGTTCAGCTGCTTGTCGACCGAGTCCTCGGTGATCCACGCGCAGTCGAAAAAACCGCGTGTACCGACCCGTCCGGCGGCGTTCACGCAGTTTCCGCAGGTGCGTTTCATCGGCCACCCCGAGCTTGAGGCAAACGATGCGTTTCTTGTGCCGTGGGTGGCGAAAGTCGCTGAATGGATCGAAGAGGGCCGCACGCCCTACGTCTTTCTGCATACCGCCGACAACCTGTTGGCAGCGAAACTGGCGCAACGTTTTCACGCACAACTGATGCAACGTTTGCCTGGCTTGCCCGCGCTGCCTGAGCTATACAGAGAACCCGCCGCCGAGCAGCTTGGCTTGCTCTGAGGCGGGTTTTTTCTGTCCGGGGGCCCGTCGATGAACGTCCAAGTCAGTCAGCAGCAACTCCTCAAAGCCCAAGCCTTCAAGGCCCTGCATGATCGCCAGGGGATCTTCGTCATCCCCAATCCGTGGGATGCCGGCTCGGCGAAGATGCTCGCCAGTCTTGGCTATCAGGCCTTGGCCACCACCAGCGCCGGTTACGCGTTTTCCCAGGGCAAGGCTGATGGCGCACTGAGTCTCGACGAGACCTTGGCCAATGTCCGCGCGATTGTCGCGGCGACGGATCTGCCGGTGGCGGTGGATCTGGAAAACGGCTTTGCCGATGATCCGGTCGAGGCTGCGCAGAGCCTTCTGCGCGCCGCCGAGGCGGGCGCGGTGGGCGGGTCGATCGAGGACGCGCCCGGGCGCGCCGATCTATTGCTTCGAACACGCCGTGGCGCGGATTGAAGCTGCCGTCGCGGCGGTGCGCACCCTGCCGTTTCCCTTCATTCTCACGGCTCGCGCCGAAAATTACCTGCACGGTAATCCCGATCTCAACGACACCATTCGCCGTTTGCAGGCATTTGCCGAAGCGGGTGCCGACGTGCTCTATGCGCCGGGTTTGCGCAGCGCCGAAGAAGTGCTGGCGGTGGTGCGAGCCGTGGCGCCGAAGCCGGTCAACGTATTGATGTCCGGTGGATTGAAATTGACCGTGCAACAGCTCGAGGAACTGGGCGTACGCCGCATCAGCACCGGCTCGGCACTGGCGCTGGCGGCGTTCGGCGAGTTCTTCCGCGCTGCTGAAGAAATCCAGCAATCCGGCACCTTTGGCTTCACCTCACAGTCGATGCCTTATGCCAAGGCCAATCAATTCTTCAAGGACTGAGCATGGGACGTTGGCTGTTCTGGGTGGTGTTGCTCGCGATGGGTGGTGCAGCGGTAAGTGTCTGGCGCGGCTGGCTGGAGGTGCCGCCGCAGTGGAACCCGTGGGCGCCCCTGGACGTAAAAGCCGCGCCCAACTGGCTGACCGGTTACAAACTCATGCGCCTGCGCAGCGATCCTGAACTGTGTGCACAGGCGCTGAGCAGCTCGGATCTGCGCGTCAGCCCCCAAGCCGACAGCCCGGGCGCCAAGTGTCCGCTGATCGGTGCTCTGCGGGTGCAGGGCGGTGAAGTGGCGCTGAGCAGCAGTTTCATCGCCAGTTGCCCGCTGGCGGTGGCCTACGCAATGTTTGAACACCACACCCTGCAACCGGCGGCGCAATCGGTTTACGGCCAGAAAATCGCGCGGGTCGATCACCTCGGCAGCTTTGCCTGTCGCAATGTCTACAACCGTGAGAACGGCGCTCTCAGCCGACATGCGAGTGCCGACGCGCTGGACATCGCCGGTTTCCGCCTGGCTGACGGACGCACGATCAGCGTGCTCAAGGATTGGCCCAAGCAGAATCAGGACGCAGAGTTTCTCCGCCAGCTGCGTGACGGCGCCTGTGAGTCATTCAGTGTGGTGTTGAGTCCGGACTACAACGCCGCTCATCGCAATCACTTTCATGTCGATGTCGGGCGCTGGAGCGTGTGTCGCTGAGAATCAGGCGGCGAGGCGCAGGTTCTGCAGAACGATCGGGCGCGCCCAGCCATTATCGAAGTCCAGAGCTTTCTGTTGCTCGACGATGTCTTCCGGCGGGAACGGCGGGTAAGGCTTCTGCAGCAAGTCCAGGTCGAACTCGGCGATCGGCAGGTACAGCGGACGTTTCTGCGGAGCAGGGCCTGGCTCCGGCACTGGCTGGCCATTGTTGATCACAATCGGGCGTACCCAACTGCTGTCGAAATCCTGTTGCTCTTGCTGGGCTTTGATTTCTTCTGGCGGGAACGGTGGGAACGGTTTGTCCAGCAGCTCCATTTCGAACTCGGCGATCGGCAGGAACAGTGGCTCTGGCGGGCGAACCTGGGTTTCTACCACATCGCACTCGCGCTGGCTGACGATATGCGCGTGCAACTCGCTGCCAACGGTTGGTTCTTCCGGGCTGTTCAGGTCAACCGGTGGAAACGTGCCACAGGCAGGCACCACTTCACTCGTCTGTTCGGCCAGGGCCTGGGCAAAGAAATCCTGCCACAGGTGACTGACGCCGCTCAGTGCTTGAGTGTTATGACGGCTGAAGTCGCCATGGGGCGAAACGTAGCCAATCGATGTGGGAAGAATGCCTGACATTTTTTTCGGTTGACGCTCAGCTCTGGCAAAATGCGCGTTGAATGGTTTATCGGCGGTTTTTGTCGATCCTTAACTTTTTTGAGCGTTTTTTCATGATCGAGTCACCCGCGGCCTGCCGCATCCATGTCCAGGCCCTCACCCCAGCGTTTCAAACGCAAGCCGAACAGTGGGCCGAACGTCTCGGCCTGCCGCTCGGCGAGGCGGACGGTGAGTTCGCCTTGCAGGTCGGCGAGCAGGGTTTGCAGTTGCAGCAACTCGGCCCGGATGCGCCTGGTCCGGTGCGGGTCGACTTCGTCGAAGGCGGCGCGGCGCATCGTCGTTTGTATGGCGGCGGCAGCGGACAGATGATTGCCAAGGCTGTCGGCATCGCCCAAGGCGTGCGCCCGCGGGTGCTGGATGCCACGGCGGGGCTGGGCAAGGACGCGTTTGTGTTGGCCAGTCTCGGTTGTGAAATGAGCCTGATCGAGCGCCAGCCGCTGATCGGCGCACTGCTTGAGGATGGCTTGGCCCGGGCGGCGGAAGATTTCGATGTAGCGCCGATCGTGGCGCGGATGAAATTGCTCAAGGGCAACTCCATCGAAGTGATGCGCAGTTGGGAAGGGGAGGCGCCGCAGGTGATCTACCTCGACCCGATGTTCCCGCATCGCGAGAAAACCGCGCTGGTGAAAAAAGAGATGCGCCTGTTTCGCCCGCTGGTGGGCGATGACCCGGATGCCCCGGCCCTGCTCGAAGCCGCGCTGGCACTGGCCACGCACCGGGTGGTGGTGAAGCGCCCGCGCAAGGCACCGTGCATCGAAGGGCCGAAACCGAGCCATGCGCTGGATGGCAAATCGAGCCGGTATGACATTTATCCGAAGAAAGCGCTGAAGCCTTAGAAGCAGCTGCAAGCTGCAAGCTGCAAGCCAGAGCCAGAGCCAGAGCCAGGTCACTGCTTTTGCTTTTTCTTGCAGCTTGTAGCTAGAAGCTCGCAGCTGCTGCTCCCCCATAGGCCCTCATAAACAACCCCACCACCTCCCGCACATGCCGTTCCGCTGCCTCTCCGGTCAGCGGCTCGCCGCAGCCGTACAACAAACGAAAATTTCCCGCGCCTTTGATCAGGCAGAAGAAATGCTCGGCGGCGTTGCGTGGCTGGTCGATGCTCAGCGCGCCGGTCGCATGGATTTTCGCCAGCAGACCTTCCATGCCGTTGACCACGCGCTCGGGGCCGGCCTCGAAGAAGATCAACGACAGCTTCGGATCCTGACTGCCCAGCGCCATGATCAGACGGTGCAGGTTCACCGATTCATCGCTGTTGATCAGGTGGTGGAAGCCTCGGGCAATGTTCAGCAATACATTTTCCACCGCGATGCCGTCCGGCAATTCGAAGAACAGCGGCGGCAATTGTTCCTCGCATTTCGCGACGACGGCGGCGGAGAACAGCGTCTCCTTGTCGTTGAAATGGCTGTAGACCGTCAACTTCGACACGCCCGCCTCGCTGGCCACCGCGTCCATGCTGGTGTTGGCGTAGCCATGGCAGAGAAACAGGGTTTTCGCCGCATCGAGGATCGCCTGGCGTTTGGCCAGATCCTTGGGGCGGCCCGGGCCGTTTGGAGCTGAAAGATTGTTCGACATTCTTCGCTTTTAATACTGGACTGGTGAGTTTGCTATTAATACCATACCCGCCAGTATAAATATTCCAAGCCTCATTCGCGAAAGGTCCGTCACCATGTTCCGCCATGCGTTGTCCTTTGCCGTGCCAGTCAGTCTGGCGTTCCTGTTATCGGCGTGCGGTCAGGAAGAGGTGACCAAGGTCACCGTACGCCCGGCCATGGTGGTTCAGCCCGAGCCTTCGGCGCAGGCGATGGAAAGTTATCCGGGCGAGGTGCGTGCCCGTTATGAGCCTGATCTGGCATTCCGCATCGGCGGCAAAGTCAGCCGACGACTGGTCGACGAAGGCCAGCGCGTCAAAGCCGATCAGCCCTTGGCCGAACTCGATCCGCAGGATGTGCGCCTGCAACTGGAAGCCACCCGCGCGCAGGTCGCCGCCGCCGAGGCCAATCTGAACCTGGTCCGCGCCGAGCGCGATCGCTACAAAACCCTGATGGATCGGCAGATGGTCAGCCGCTCGGCTTACGACAACGCCGAAAATCTATACCGCTCTGGCGAAGCCCGCCTTAAACAAATCAAAGCCGAGTTCAACGTTTCGACCAACCAGGCCAGTTACGCGGTGCTGCGTGCGCCGCAGGATGGTGTGGTGGCCAAGCGTTCGGTGGAAGTCGGTCAGGTGGTCGCTGCCGGGCAAACCGTGTTTACACTCGCCACCGATGGTGAGCGCGAAGTATTGATCAGCCTCCCGGAGCAAAGCTTCGGCCGCTTCAAGGTCGGTCAACCGGTTACCGTGGAATTGTGGGCACAGCAGAATCAACGCTTCGCCGGGCAGATCCGCGAGTTGTCGCCGTCCGCCGACCCGCGCTCACGCACTTTTGCTGCGCGTATCTCGTTCACCAGCGGCAAAGTCCCGGCTGAACTGGGGCAGAGCGCCCGGGTGTTCGTGCAAGCGGCTGACAGTGTCTCGCTGTCCATACCGCTTTCCGCGCTGACCGCTGAAAACGGCGCGACTTACGTCTGGGTGGTCAACGGCAACAACACGTTGAAGAAAACTCCGGTACGGGTCGGTCCGTTCGGCGAGAAAAGCGTGGCGGTGCTCGAAGGCTTGAATGCCAGCGACTGGGTGGTGGCTGCCGGCGTTCACGTATTGCTCGACGGCCAGCAGGTGCGACCAGTGGATCGCTCCAATCGTGTGGTCAATCTGGCGAACAAGGAGTAAGCCCCGATGCGCTTCAACCTCTCCGAATGGGCGTTGCGTAATCGCCAGATCGTACTGTTCCTGATGCTTTTGCTCGCCGTTGTCGGCGCGTTGTCCTACACCAAACTCGGCCAGAGTGAAGACCCGCCGTTCACTTTCAAGGCCATGGTCATCCAGACTCGCTGGCCCGGTGCGACCGCGCAGGAAGTCTCGCGCCAGGTTACTGAACGGATCGAAAAGAAACTGATGGAAACCGGCGAGTACGAACGCATCATGTCGTTCTCCCGCCCCGGTGAATCCCAGGTGACCTTTATCGCCCGCGATTCGATGCACTCCAAGCAGATCCCCGATCTCTGGTATCAGTTGCGCAAGAAGGTCGGTGACATCCGCCAGACCCTGCCGCCGGGAATTCAGGGGCCGTTCTTCAACGATGAGTTCGGCACTACCTTCGGCAATATCTATGCGTTGACCGGCGACGGTTTCGACTACGCCGTGCTCAAGGATTACGCCGACCGCATCCAGATTCAGCTGCAACGGGTCAAGGACGTCGGCAAGGTCGAACTGCTTGGGTTGCAGGACGAGAAAATCTGGGTCGAGCTGTCCAACGTCAAACTCGCCACCCTTGGCTTGCCGCTGGCGGCAGTGCAGCAGGCGCTGGAGGAACAGAATGCGGTGTCCACGGCGGGGTTCTTCGAAACCGGCAGCGAGCGCTTGCAGCTACGCGTCTCGGGGAATTTTCAGACAGTCGATGAGATAAAGAACTTTCCGATCCGCGTCGCCGATCGTACGTTCCGTATCTCCGATATTGCCGATGTACGTCGCGGTTTCAGCGATCCACCGGCGCCGCGCATGCGTTTCATGGGCGACGATGCGATCGGTCTGGCCGTAGCGATGAAGGACGGCGGCGACATTCTCGTCCTGGGCAAAGCGCTGGAGGGCGAGTTCTCGCGGATCCAGAAAAACCTCCCGGCCGGCATGCAACTGCGCAAGGTGTCTGATCAGCCGGCAGCGGTAAAAACCGGCGTCGGCGAGTTCGTTCAGGTGTTGGTCGAAGCGCTGGCGATCGTCTTGCTGGTGAGCTTCTTTTCCCTCGGTGTGCGCACCGGCATGGTCGTCGCGCTGACCATTCCGCTGGTGCTGGCGATGACCTTCGCTTGCATGTATTACCTCGGCATCGGCCTGCACAAGATTTCCCTCGGTGCGCTGGTGCTGGCGCTGGGCTTGTTGGTGGATGACGCGATCATTGCCGTGGAAATGATGGCGATCAAAATGGAGCAGGGCTTCGATCGCATTCGCGCGGCGAGTTACGCCTGGACCAGCACCGCATTCCCGATGCTCACCGGCACGCTGATCACCGCCGCCGGCTTCCTGCCGATTGCCACTGCACAGTCCGGCACCGGCGAATACACCCGTTCGATTTTCCAGGTAGTGACCATTGCCTTGCTCGCCTCATGGGTCGCGGCGGTGATGTTCGTACCGTATCTGGGGGAAAAACTCCTGCCGGATCTGGCGAAAATTCACGCGGCAAAACACGGCACTGGCGATGGTCAACCGGATCCGTATGCCACGCCGTTCTATCAGCGCGTCCGGCGTCTGGTGGAGTGGTGCGTGGCCCATCGCAAGACTGTGATCGTGCTGACTGTGGGCCTGTTCATTGCCTCGGTGATGCTGTTCCGTTTCGTCCCGCAGCAGTTCTTCCCGGCTTCGAACCGTTTGGAGTTGATGGTCGACCTGAAACTGGCCGAAGGTGTTTCGCTGGCCAATACCACCAGTGAAGTCAAACGCCTCGAAGCGCTGCTCAAGGAGCACGCCGGCATCGACAATTATGTGGCCTATGTCGGCACCGGTTCGCCACGCTTTTATCTGCCGCTGGATCAGCAACTGCCGGCGGCGAGTTTTGCCCAGTTTGTGGTGTTGGCAAAAACCATTGAAGAGCGTGAAGCGCTGCGCAGCTGGTTGATCGAAACCCTCAACGAACAGTTCCCGGCCCTGCGTTCGCGGGTCACCCGTTTGGAAAACGGGCCGCCGGTTGGCTATCCGGTGCAGTTCCGCGTCACTGGCGAGCACATCGAAGAAGTCCGTGCGTTGGCGCGCAAGGTGGCAGCAAAGGTTCGCGAGAATCCGCATGTGGTCAACGTGCATTTGGACTGGGAGGAGCCGAGCAAAGTTGTCTACCTGAATATCGACCAGGATCGCGCCCGTGCGCTTGGTGTGAGCACGGCGAATCTGGCGAAATTCCTGCAGAGTTCGCTGGTCGGCTCGACGGTCAGCCAGTACCGCGAAGACAACGAATTGATCGAGATTCTGCTGCGCGGTACCGTGCACGAGCGCACTGAGTTGTCGTTATTGCCGAGTCTCGCGGTGCCGACCGATAACGGCCGCAGTGTGGCGTTGTCGCAGATTGCCACGCTGGAATACGGCTTCGAGGAAGGCATCATCTGGCACCGCAATCGGCTGCCGAACGTGACCGTACGCGCGGACATTTATGGCAAGGAGCAACCGGCGACGCTGGTCAAACAGATCATGCCGACGCTGGACCCGATTCGCGCTGAGTTGCCCGATGGTTATCTGCTGGATGTCGGCGGCACGGTGGAGGATTCCGAGCGCGGGCAGAAGTCGGTGAATGCCGGGGTGCCGATGTTCATTGTCGTGGTGCTGACCTTGCTGATGGTGCAGTTGCGCAGTTTCTCGCGCACGGCGATGGTGTTTCTCACCGCGCCACTGGGCCTGATCGGGGTGACGTTGTTTCTGATGGTGTTCCGGCAGCCGTTCGGGTTTGTGGCGATGCTCGGGACCATCGCGTTGTCCGGGATGATCATGCGCAATTCGGTGATTCTGGTCGATCAGATCGAGCAGGATATTGCATCGGGGCTTAAGCCCTGGCAGGCGATTATCGAGGCTACGGTGCGGCGCTTCAGGCCGATTGTGTTGACGGCGCTGGCGGCGGTGCTGGCGATGATTCCGCTGTCGCGCAGTGTGTTTTTCGGGCCGATGGCGGTGGCGATCATGGGTGGGTTGATTGTTGCGACTGCGCTGACGCTGTTGTTTTTGCCGGCGTTGTATGCGGCCTGGTTTCGGGTGCGTAAGGAGGCTTGAGGTTTTTGTGTCGTGGCGGCCTTCGGGCCGACCATGACGTGGGGTTTTGGGTGTATATCCGTTGCTGTGGGTGTTGCTGATTACGGTTCCGCCCTAACAGCGGGTCACCTTTTTCAAACGCCGGAGTGCCGGCCCAGCAAAAAGGTAACCCAAAACGCTTGCTCCTACGTTCGGCCCTCGCAGGCTCGGGTTCCTTCGCTGCGGGATCGATCCGGGCGCAGCGGCTCCGGTTTGCTTCGCTGCACCTCCTTCCGCTGTGTCTGGCTGCGCCAGACGGTCGCTGCGCTCCCACGCCCGGATCAATCCCTCCACTCAGCCTTCCGACGTC
>NZ_RCOD01000015.1:18960-19140 GCF_004307505.1 Pseudomonas sp. Sample_11 | reverse complement strand
CAATCACAACTCCATTGCCTGGGCTAACGCTATCGCTGGCAAGCCAGCTCCCACATGCGGCTTGTGTTACACCGCAATTATCGACCCAATCCCTAATCCCTGTGGGAGCTGGCTTGCCAGCGATGGGGCCGCTCAATCACAACTCCATTGCCTGGGCTAACGCTATCGCTGGCAAGCCAG
>NZ_RCOD01000015.1:0-18950 GCF_004307505.1 Pseudomonas sp. Sample_11 | reverse complement strand
GGGCCGCTCAATCACAACTCCATTGCCTGGGCTAACGCTATCGCTGGCAAGCCAGCTCCCACAATGATCCTGTGTGGTTGAGCAATACCGGTTACCCAAACCCCGCCCACAAAAAAGGGGACTTTCGTCCCCTTGTGATCTGAAGCGCTGAACCTCAGTAAATATCCTTCGACAACAACGTAAACGGCGTCTTAACGAGGATCTTCAGATCCAGCCACAACGACCAGCTGTTGATGTACTGCAGGTCGATCTCGACACGCTTCTGCATCTTGTCGATGGTGTCGGTCTCACCCCGGCAGCCGCTGATCTGTGCCAGGCCAGTGATCCCCGGTTTGATTCGGTGACGCGCCATGTAAGCGAGGATCTTGCCCGAGTAGTAATTGTTGTGCGCCACCGCATGCGGCCGTGGCCCCACCAGCGCCATGTGCCCCTGCAACACGTTGAACAACTGCGGTAGCTCGTCCAGCGAAGTACGGCGAATAAAACGGCCTACTGCGGTGATGCGAGAGTCATTACGGCTGGCCTGTTTCACTTCACGGTCATCGTGAACACGCATCGAGCGGAATTTCCAGACCTTGATCACCTTGCCGTTCCAGCCATGGCGGTCCTGCTTGAAAAATACCGGGCCGGGCGAGTTGATTTTCACCGCCAGAGCGATGATCAACAGCAGCGGACTGAGCGCGATGATCGCCAGGAATGCCACGGTTTTCTCAACCAGACTCTTGCTCAGGGCAGCGGTCGGGCGGCTGGTCAGCGGGCTTTCGTTGAGGTAAATCGCCGGCAGGCCGTCCACGACTTTCACCGAATGATTGAGCAGGGTCAGGCTGTTCAAGTCCGGCACCCACACCACATCGACGTTGGCCCCTAGTAAGTCGACATACATCGCTTCGATTTTCGCGGCTTCGCACAGCGGCAGAGTAATGTAGAGGCGGCGAATGTCGTGGGCTTCGATCAGCTCGAGCAACTCGTCCTGAGCACCTACTACACGCGGTGCGTCGGAAGCGAGGACCGGTTTGTCACCGTTGCTGACCAGACCGATCAGCGGCAGGTTTTCCAGTTGGCTGAGCTTTTTCGCCAGGCCCAACGCCAATTCGCCAGTACCGACGATCAACGTCCGGTGTTCGCTTTTACGCGAACGCTGGTAGTACTTGGAAAACGCATGCAGCGGCGCGTAGAGGAACGCCTGACCGAGGAAGCCATACACCGCCCAGCTGAGAATCACCTGACGGGAAAACAGCTCATCGGCCTGGCAGACAAACGCGATGCACGCCAGCGCGGCCATGGTCATCGACCAGCCCATGAACAAGCGGCCGAGGCCGGTCAGGTAGTTGTCGCGTTTGCGGTAAACGCCCGTGAATGTGTAAGCGGGCACCGACGCCAGGACGGCGAGGGTGGCGCACATTCGGTAGTAGAACGCGACGGTGCCGGTGTGCTGTTCAGCGAGGATGAACAGCAGCGTCACAACGAAAGCCTGTGCCAGCGCCCATTGGCCCCAAAAGGTCAGTCCCTTGAGGCCCGTGCTTCGATTAATACTGAGAGAAAGATCCATACGATATCCCCAAAAGACGTCCATTCAGGTTTCAACAGTTGAAAGCCGAGTTGTTATGCAGACTTATTGTTTTTGTTTTAGCGAGTGTCTTGAGGTAACAACATCGAGAGCCGAACTGTCGTCAGCCAATAGACTAAGTTATTGCCGGGAATGGTGTCTGACGAGTTCTAACAAGATGGCACAATGCCAACTTTTTAATAATTAAATAGAAGGTTGTTAGAAAAGGTCGTAGAGCGGGGGATGAAAAAGCGAGGGCGTATTTGTTACTGTTGAAGGGTGGAGGCAGGGAAGCTTTTATTAAATCAGGGAGGGAAAACCAAACAGAGTGCTCTTCTTGTTGTTGTAGTCGCACTTTATATCTGTTTGTCTTGGTTTGTGTGTCGCTTGTGATTAAGCGACGACTTCCTGGATCAGGCAATATCCGCGATTTCTTACAGCTCGGAACAATCGCTCGCCATTACTTGCGCTCTTGAATTTATCCTGCAATCGGCTCAGGCACATTTCCAGGCCACGGTATTGCTCGGGTTCCCGACCAATGCTGATGATCAAGTCATCACGACTGACCACGCGCTCTTCATGGCTCAGCATTTTCCTGACCAGAGCGGTTTCCAAACCAGTCAGGCTGATCGCAACATTGTCCTTGAGCAACACGCCTTGTTCATCGTCAAGATGCCAGGTGTCGCTGCAAGGCTCAGTGCTCTCGCAGACATTGGAGATATGAGCGCGTTCTGCACTGCGGGTCGGGAAGCTTTGAAACGGATTGTCTGTTTGCGCAGCTCGCCATTCATTTTCAAGGGTGGCCAGTATGCGTTGGGTATCATGTTCGATACTGCGCGCAACATTCTTTCGGCTGAGGCTTGGGTAACTGAACTCCATGACCATCGGGGCGGAAGAGGGCGAAGCAACACCTTCAACAAACATTTGTGCCTGCGACGTGCCAAACGAATTGAAACGCTCACTGGACAAGATGCTTTCCAGTTCACGTTGCGACGTTGTGCTGTGCGTCACAACAACAAAATATTTTCTGGGGAGGGTTGTACTCGTTTCCATGTCTCTCTCCTAAATACACACCAAAATTGGCTAAAAGATAAATCGGCAGGCGAGCAATGACTTCCTCGGAAGTAATCGTAGGCAGGGTTCTGGCCGAAAATGGCCATCGATAAATTCCACTCGATCTGCTGCTATGTTATGGAGTTTTATTGTTATGTGGCGTGATGCCGTGCTCATTCAAGTGCTTGAGTTTTAATAAGTATGAGGCGCAATTGAAACGATATGGCTGCATCAGACGATCCTTCGTACGTATGCAAAAGGGAAGACTGCCCGAGACTCAGGCAGTCGATATCAGGCCCCGCATCAGGCGATAGCCGTAGCCGCGGATGCTCTGAATCGCGTTTGTACCATACATGTCCTTGATTTTTCCACGCAAGCGACTGATTGATTTTTCCAGTGCCCGAGGGTCGTAGAAATTGGCGTTGAGGCCCATGATGCTGGCGATTTCATCATGACTCAGAATGTGATTGCCGGTGTGCGCAAAGGCCTCGAGGATCTTCATTTCGGCGAAAGAGATATCCAGTTTGCGCCGACTGTCCATCAGGCAGATCCGCGTCGGATCAAGCGTGAGATTGATATCTCGTTGCCAGTCTTCGCTGTTGAAGAACTCCGCCAGCAAGTCTTCGCTGTCATCGCTCAATGTGTTGAGCTTGATACAGGCATCCGCCCCGGCGAGGAAATATTTGATCTTGTTGACGGCACCGCGGCCGGTAACGACAGCGCAAATAAGTGGCTTCAAGTTGTCATCGCGCAGGGTCTGCACCAGGGCCAGATTTTCTTCGATAGCTTGTGGATTATCGATGATGACGAAAATGGCGCGGTAGGAACCGATGTAACCGTGCTGCTTATATGAACTAGTGAAAGCACCTGTTTCCAGAGTCATATCGGGCTGCACGTGCTTTGCGATCAGCGATCTGAAATGATCAGCCACACCCAGTGTACGACCCAGAGCAAGAACACCGGATTCATCATTTGTCGGGCGCGGACTTCTCGTCGCCAAGTTCCCTGAGAGCATCATGCGTTGACTCGAATTAGGTGCTGACATCGGGATGTTAAAGCACCGGTTCTCATCTGTGACTGACAATTGGTAACATTTGTGCGGATTTTAGACGTGTCTCCCGAGTTTTCTAACAATAACTAAGCTTTTCAGGCTTTTAGTTGATTTTCTCGGGCTTGTGAACTAATGCGTAAGTGATGGCTATATGCAATGGTGCCACTATTTTGAGCTTGTGGCGATGGCTTTGTCTATGTCCTTTTGCCATTGATTGGCCATGTCAACAATGTGTGAGGTTGATCACACTTCATATCTGAACTGAAATATTTGTAGTAATAGATGTAAATTTTTTCCGTTTAGTTCGTCGGCCGACGATTACTAACATGACTTGAGTGTGGCAGTCCGTTAGACCTATTCTTCGAAATCAAAAGATCGCAGCCTTCGGCAGCTCCTACATGGAAATGCATTCCAAATGTAGGAGCTGCCGAAGGCTGCGATCTTTAGATCTTCATATGCGCCAATTGTGTAACTCAGATACTCAACCCCTGAGTGTTATTGACTGGTCGCTCACCCTGAGTGCTCTGACGGAGGATTAATGGATTTCTGGACCCTTTTCCAGGTGTTGATATTAGGCGCGGTAGAAGGCTTGACCGAGTTCTTGCCCATTTCAAGTACCGGCCACCAGATTATTGTCGCCGACCTGCTCGAGTTTGGCGGCGAACGCGCGATGGCGTTCAACATCATTATTCAACTGGGGGCCATTCTTGCTGTGGTCTGGGAGTTTCGTCCGAAGATCTTCGAAATCGTCAAAGGCCTGCCCACCGAGCGCAACGCGCAACGTTTCACCCTTAATCTGCTGATCGCGTTTTTCCCTGCCGTTATCCTCGGCGTGTTATTCGCCGACGCGATTCATGAATACCTGTTCAACCCGATCACCGTTGCGGTGGCCCTGGTTGTTGGCGGCATCGTCATGTTGTGGGCCGAACAGCGCAGCCATGTAGTCAGCGTCGAACATGTCGACGACATGCGCTGGTCCCACGCGTTGAAGGTCGGTTTCGTACAATGCCTGGCGATGATTCCCGGCACCTCGCGCTCCGGCTCGACCATCATCGGCGGGCTGCTCTTCGGCCTTTCGCGCAAAGCCGCCACCGAGTTCTCGTTCTTCCTCGCCATGCCGACCATGGTTGGTGCCGCCGTTTATTCCGGCTACAAATACCGCGACCTGTTCCAACCCAACGACCTGCCAGTCTTCGCCCTCGGCTTCGTCACCGCGTTCATCTTCGCCATGATCGCCGTGCGTGGCCTGCTGAAATTTATCGCCAACCACAGCTATGCCGCGTTCGCGTGGTACCGGATCGGTTTTGGTTTGCTGATTCTGGCGACGTGGCTGTTTGGCTGGGTGAACTGGACCGCCGCAGCGGCTGCCTGATCACTGCGCGCTGATCAACGCCGCCACGGCGAGATCGTTTAACGTCGAATCCGACGACTCCTGACGAAAGCGCTGCAAGGCCGAGGTGAAATACGCGGCTTGCAGCATGCCGTCGCTGGCCAGGAAGTACCGCGCGGCTTCGATTTCCTCAGCCGAGTAAACACGTTTTTTGAGGCCGGATACGTCCGAGGTTCCATCGACCGACACCATCGTCGCCGTGAACACCAGAAAGCCGGACATTTGCGTTGATTCAAAAGGGCCACCGCTCCCTTCACCACACCCTCGCGCAAAATTGCAGTCGGCGAAGATGTTGGAGGAAGCCGTCGAGCATAAAGCGAGGAGGGTGAAGCGATTGAATAGAGCACGTTTAAACGCGGGCATAACCAAGAGACATCCTGTCAGTACATCAAAACACCGGGCAACGCTCATGCGTCGCCCGCACACCCAAACCATCAATCAACGCCCTTCAAGCAACTCAGCCGCCTGATCCAGCAACGCCAGCGGATCCTTGGCCTTGTGAATATCCACCGACAACAACTGACGAAACTTGCGCGCCCCCGGGAACCCGGTGCCCAGGCCCAGCACATGCCGCGTGATGTGATGCATCGCACCACCGGCCAGCAAATGTTCGGCGATATACGGCCGCAACTGCGCCAACGCCTCAGCCCGACTGATCACCGGCGCCGAACTGCCAAATAACTGCTGATCCACCTCCGCCAGCAAATACGGATTGTGATAAGCCTCACGCCCCAACATCACGCCGTCGAAGGTCTGCAAATGCTCATGGCAGGCCTCCATGGTCTTGATCCCGCCATTCAGCACAATCTCCAGCTCCGGAAAATCCGCCTTCAGCTGCGCCGCGACGTCATAGCGCAACGGCGGAATGTCGCGATTCTCCTTCGGCGACAACCCCTCCAGAATCGCAATCCGCGCATGCACGGTAAAACTCGTGCAGCCGGCATCGCGAACAGTGCCGACGAAATCGCACAGCTCGGCATAACTGTCGCGCCCGTTAATGCCGATCCGGTGCTTCACCGTCACCGGAATCGACACCGCATCACGCATCGCCTTCACACAATCGGCCACCAACTGCGGATGCCCCATCAGGCACGCGCCGATCATGTTGTTTTGCACACGATCACTCGGGCAGCCGACGTTGAGGTTCACCTCGTCGTAGCCGTGTTCCTGGGCCATGCGCGCGCAGGCAGCGAGATCGAGCGGAACACTACCGCCGAGCTGCAACGCCAGCGGGTGCTCGGCTTCGTTGTGACGCAGGAAACGTTCGTGATCACCGTTGAGCAACGCGCCAGTGGTGACCATTTCGGTGTAGAGCAGGGCGTTCTTCGACAGGAGGCGTAGGAAGTACCGGCAATGGCGGTCCGTCCAATCCATCATCGGGGCGACGGAGAAGCGGCGGGAGAGTGTGACGGGTTGTAGGGACATGTGAGGAATCTGGATCAAGAAGGCGAAGGCGCAAGAGTTTATCAGGTCTGCGAACAGGCAAAGGCTTGCGAGGAGCTGTTTGTGGTTTGAACTGGGCTCCGACGCGCTCGGCCTGATGGGAGGAAGTGTATTTCTGCCTGTTTTTTGTCCTTCAGTATCCGTTTAAACGATTGCGCAGGCGCTTGTTTAAATCTGACTGGTGAAAGTTATCCGAAGCCTACCTTGTCTTGCGCCTCCCCCTACACCTAAGACAGAATCCGCCGGCTTGTGCGTCTAGCCTGCGGGTTCTATCGTCTCCGGGTCACTGAAAACAGTGATCGGGTTTGGTAGCCCGTCTCCGTCAGAAGCAAAAGACTACTGTCTTGCGATGACGTTTCTCGTCTTCGTTTTATGGTGGTCATGCGCGGGGCGTCTTCGGATGCGCCGGGGTTCCTGACGACCGGTCTACCAACCTGCGTATTGCCTCCACCCTTCGTTTGGTAGCGAGAGTGATGGCTCCTTTTCGTTAATCCGTCAGGAGTTACACCATGTTTAAACCAACACCGAATCCACCAGAAACCGATCCCGCAGCCCCCTACGAACCCCTCAACTCCAAAAAAATCCACGAAGCCGCCGAGCGCGCGCTCGATCACTACCTCCTTCCCGCCGACCGCATCATGTCTAGCGTCAACGAGCCCGAGCGCGTGTACTTCGCAAACCCCAAATACGACTCGGCATCCCTGCTGGCCAATGCCAGTGAAACTCAGTTCCGCCTCGGAAATGCTCAACAACTTCGCCGCAGCACTTGACCCCTCACACCGCAAAACCGCGCTCGGCATTGCGCAGCTAGTGATGTTGGGGGAGTTGGCGGTGAATCAAGCGTTGGATAACGTTGAGGTGAAAGCGTGAATCAGCCCCCTTTGTGGCGAACGGGTTAGCTTTTGCCACGGGGGGCTGTTCGCGCTGAGCAAAGCAGCCGGGAGGCGGGCGGGGAAATGGACAGGGTGATGGCTGTTTAGTAGCATTCCGCGCCTGTACTCAGGAGTCGCCGCACCATGGAAGCTACATCGTCCCTAGCTTGGTGCACGCGTCCCGCCGTTGTCTTCATGGCCGTTTTTTATTGCTTTGTCGTGTTGATTCAGGCCAGCCTGTGGGTGGCTCATGACGGGTTTCAGTAAGCGGGGAAGGGGATATTTCGTTCCTGATGTTGCTTAACGTCTGCGTGGTGGCGTTGTTGATGTTTGTCGGCGGCTTGCTGTTGCTGGCGAGAAAGAAGATCAGTTCTCTGTGCTTTGTTCTGGCGTTGATCCTGGGTATTGCCTTCTCTCTGTCGCAAATGAACAGCGGTTCGGTTGTGCATCTGCTTACCCTGCCGATGTTCAAAGAATATGCACTGGTGTTTGGTATCTGGGTGTACAGCCTGCAATTGCGCACGACCGGTTATTTTTCCGCTAAATAACCCCCACTGCATTGCCCGTAGCGCCCTATTGGCTGAATAGGCCGGGCGCTTGATTGTTAGCTATTTACGTGAAGAGAATTTATGTCTACTCCTGATAAGCCGAAGTTGCCGCTGCAAGCATTTGTGATGTCGTGCCTAGTGGCCGGCTGGGGGCTGGTGTATGCCGGTCAGGTGAAGTGGGCGGTGCGTGTTGCCGCTTTGCTTTATCTGGGGGTGATTTTACTCGGTGTCTGCGGGGTGCCTGCCACGCCATTGGGCCTGTATGTCTTCGCTACGTTTATCGTCCTGGTGAAACTCGGCTCGGCCACGGCGGCTGCGATATCGGTGCGTAGAAACGACCGTCCGGTGAACAGCCCCAGCACCCGTTTCCATGTGCTTTACGTGGTGGCGCTGGTCATCTTTACGCTGGTTCTTTTCGGTCCATTGCGAGGCCCGACGCTAGGGTTCAAGACTTACTTGATCCCCTCCGGCTCGATGGTTCCGACCCTTTCGATCGGTGACTATATCGTCACCAACATGCGCATCGACGCGCCGCAGGTGGGCGACATTGTGGTGTATCGCTATAACGGCACGGAGGCGGTCAAACGTGTGGCAGCAGTGGGTGGCGACACCTTGTCGATTGTTGACGGTAAGGTCATTCGCAACGGCGAAAACATGGGGCTGTTCTTTGCACCGCCAGAGCGCGTGAAGGATCCTCGTTATCTGCAAACGCCGCAGACGGTGGTCGAGAAAGATCATGTTTATCTGCTCGGCGATAACCGCGACAGCAGTAACGACAGCCGCTTTATGGGTCAGGTCGCAGTCCAGGACATTACCGGTAAAGTCACCGGAATCTGGTATTCATCCGATCGATCAAGGATTGGTACAGCCTTTCAATGAACACAAAAGCCGTCACCTTAAGGTGACGGCTTACGCTTGCAGATCTAGCCAAACTGACTCGCCGACTCAACCGCAGATTTCGGCTTCCTCAACCGGGTCAGCTGGTAAGCAATCCAAACCATCACTGCATGGCCCTCAAGGCAATCTGCGTGTACCCATGCCCACCACACACCCACACACCACACACCGGACGCCTCCGAGGCAGTGATTGCGTGGCCAGGCATTTGAATCCGCATTTTCAACCCCGTTTCACGCCAGTAGCGATTTGCCACAAATCATGATGGCAATGCGTCATCACGCCGCTCAAAAAGTTCAACGATTATACAAAAATATAAAGTTGTACAAGTTTTCCCGAAATTAATAGCATCCCTCCAGACACCTTTGCTGAAACGATAAATCCAGCGTGCAGATGCTGTGTTTGCGACGTGAAAGGTTTGTCTGCCGGTGCTCGCGTCGGGTTGTTTTCGACGCGTCCACAGCATCGGCATTTGCATTTCCGGGACAGCTGGAGCGTCCCGTATTACGCCCTGGATGACGACCCCTGAATGTCTGGACGGTGACTGTGGTTACCGGAGATCAATTTTTGTGCCTGGCGTTTCGCGTCAGGACGTTTGAGGCTGAATATGGCAGTAGCATCGAATTTCCTCGGTGACATCAAAGTTTCCCGCAAGCTGGGAACCGGCTTCGGCATTCTTCTGCTGGCCGTTTTGGCGGTTGCCTTCATTGGCTATAACAGCAACAGCGTGCTGGTTGATCGCTTGAGTACGACGCGTCTGATCGGCACGTTGAATGACGCTACGCAAAATATGCGTCTGTCCGAGAAACAATACGAAGCCGCCGCTGACGCAGCCTTCGCCGAGTCCTATAACGCTCAGTTGAATGTCTTGCAGGGCCTTGTGGGCAAGGCGCTGGACACCTTGACCCGTGCTGAGAACCAGCAAGCCCTGAAGGCTTTGCAAACCACGATTGTTGCCTATGACCAGAAGGTCAAACGGCTGATCGCTGCCGATCAGTCGACCACCGATGCGCTGAAACCGCTGACGGCGCTGTCGGACAAGTACGCGCAAACTTTTGCCGGCATGCTTGAAGGCACCACGACCAGTGCACTGGCGTCTGCCGATGGTGAACGCGTTCGGGAGCTGCGTACGGTGGCCGACTTGCGCAATGGCATGACCACGTTTCGCCTGATGTTGCGTCGTTACATCGCGGTGCCCAACGACGTGAACAAAAAACTGCTGATGGAAACCATCGATACCTTCTTGAGTGATATCAGCAAGGCGCGCACCAGCCTGCCGACGGCGCTGTCGAGCCAACTGGAAGAAGCCCACGCCGGCATGCGGCGTTATCGCGAAGTACTGGTGGAAGTGGCCGGGCTGTTTGAGCAGAAGCAGAACATGCGCGAGCAGGTCGACCAGGAAAGCAAGGCGATGGACAAGATCATGAGTGGCCTGATGGACACCCAGCAGCGCCTTGCACATGAGGATCAGCATTCGGCTTTTATTCAGATGGCGGTATTGACTGCGCTGGCGCTGGTGATCGGGCTGTTGGCTTCGGTGGTCATCTCGCGTCAGATCACTGCGCCGCTAGCGCTGACGGTTGATCTGGCACGACGTATTGCCAAAGGCGACCTGACGGTACAGGCCAGGTCTGCGCGCAAAGATGAGTTGGGCGATCTGCAAAATGCGATGCAGGAGATGGCGCAGAACCTGAACACGCTGGTGCAAGGTATCGGCAATGGCGTCACGCAGATTTCCACTTCTGCGGAAAAGCTCTCGGCGATGAGCGAGCAGACCAGCGCAGGTGTACGTCAGCAAAAAAGCGAAGTGGATCAAGTTGCCACGGCGATGCACGAAATGGCTTCGACGGTGCAGGAAGTTGCGCGTAACACCACCGATGCCTCCGCTGCCGCGACCCTCGCCGATCAGCAGGCGCGCCATGGCAGCACGGTGGTCAAGCAGGCGACGCTGCAGATCAGCGAACTTGCCATGGCCATTGAAGAGTTGGGCGGTGCGATGAACGTGCTGACTCAGGACAGCGAGCAGATCGGCAAAGTCATCGATGTGATCAAAGCCGTCGCCGAGCAGACCAATCTGCTCGCGTTGAACGCCGCTATCGAAGCCGCGCGGGCGGGTGAGCAGGGTCGTGGTTTTGCTGTGGTGGCAGACGAAGTGCGCTCGCTGGCACAGCGCACGCAGGACTCGACCAAGGAAATCGAAGCGCTGATCGTCACCCTGCAACAAGGCACGCAAGCGGCCGCGACGCTGATGACCTCAAGCCGCGAGCGCACCCTCGATACGGTGGTACTGGCGCAGAAGGCCGAATTGGCGATTACCGAGATCAATCAGTCCATCGGTACGATCCAGGAAATGAGTCTGCAGATCTCGGCCGCCGCCGAGCAGCAAAGTGCCGTGGCCGACGAAATCAACCGCAGCATTGTCAGTGTGCGTGATGTGGCTGACGAGTCGGCTGTCGCCAGCGAAGAAAGTGCGGCGGCGACGATTGAGTTGGCGTCACTGGGGCAGGACCTGCAGCGAATGACCGCGCATTTCCGCACCTGACCATTTAACGTCGAGCACGCGGCGCCTTTGCATATTCAGGCGCCGCAGGGCTGCAGTTGTTGCCTGGTTTGCAGATGACGCAATCCTGCAACTGATCATTTATCACCATGGAAGGTTACAACCCGTTATCAGGGGTGTCATGACCGACTTTCCAAAATCATTCGCGTCTCCCGGTGGCTGCCAGGGCTGTAGAAACAAAGGTGTGCCAGAGATGGATTTCGCCTTCGCTTTCCAGCCCATTGTGGACCTGCGCGATCAAACGACGTTTGCCCATGAAGCGTTGGTTCGCGGCGTAAACGGTGAAGGTGCCTTGTCTGTCCTGGAGCAGGTGGACGATCAGAACCGTTACCGATTCGATCAACTGTGTCGAGTGCGGGCAATTTCCACCGCGGCTGACTTAGGCATGACGCAGTACCTGTCGATCAACTTTCTGCCGAATGCCGTTTACCGGCCGGAGATGTGTATTCGCAGCACATTGGAAGCGGCGCGCACATACGGCTTTCCGCTGGAGCGGCTGATCTTCGAAGCCGTGGAAGGCGAGCACGTTGAAAGCAAAAAGCATTTGATGAATATCTTGCGTGAGTATCGTGAGTTTGGTTTCAAGACGGCGATCGACGACTTTGGCGCAGGCTATTCCGGCCTTAACTTGTTGGCGGATTTTCAACCGGACCTGATCAAGCTGGATATGGCGCTGATCCGCAATATTCACCGTGACCGCGTACGCCAGACCATCGTGCGCAACGTGGTGAACATGTGCAGAGAGTTGGGCGTGGAAGTGATCGCCGAGGGCATAGAAAATGCCGAGGAAAGAGACTTTCTCGCCGATTGCGGCATTTATCTGATGCAGGGCTACTGGTTCGCCAGGCCCTCGTTCAAATCGTTGGCGCAGATCTCGACGAGTGCGTGGCTGGAGAGATCATCCAATCCGCGCTCTTATGCAAAACATTGACCCCCACCGACACTGGCTGCCGTCGGTGCCATGCGCCTGAATGCCGGTTGTTCTGCGGTCACGGGTTGCGTCGGGTTTCCAGCAGCGTAAATAGCCCCATGCCTGCGAGCATCGCCAATACGAAAACCATTGCCTGCCAGTGGCCCGTCAACAGGATGGTCACTGCCGGGCCGGGGCAGATGCCGGCTATCCCCCAACCGACGCCGAACAGCAGGCCGGCCAGGAATGCATTCAGTTTGAGCACGTTCAGATTCCCGACACCGCGTGCATTGAGCGAACCGTTCCCTAAACGCGCGCGGTGGCCGGGTTCAGTGGCTTACTGCGGCACCGCAATCCACTCACTCAACGTCTGCTGATACTTGCCAGTGACCTTGCTCAAATGCAGCCACTGATCGACATACAGTTTCCAGCTGATGTCGTCGCGCGGCAGCAAGTAAGCCTTCTCGCCGTATTGCATGTATTGATGAGGATTCACCGCGCACAAACCGGGTTTGAGTTTCTGCTGATACAGCGCTTCCGAGGCGTCGGTGATCATCACGTCGGCTTTGTTGTCGAGCAGTTGCTGGAAGATCGTCACGTTGTCGTGCAGGGCCAGTTGCGCTCTGGGCAGGAAGGCGTGGACGAAGGCTTCGTTGGTGCCGCCGGCAGGTTCCACCAGGCGCACGTTGGCCTGGTTGATCTGGTCGATGGTCTGGTATTTGGACTGGTCGGCGCAGCGCACCAGCGGGATCTTGCCGTCAGTGTCGAGGGTGTTGCTGAAGTAGGCTTTTTTCTGCCGTTCCAGTGTGACCGAGATGCCGCCCATGCCGATGTCGCATTTGCCGGCCTGCATGTCGGGCATCAGGGTTTTCCAGGTGGTCTGCAACCATTGCACCTTGACGCCGAGGCTGTCGGCCAGGGAGCGGGCCATGCTGATGTCGATGCCTTCGAAGTCGCCGTCGCTGCGCTTGAAGGTGTAGGGCTTGTAATCGCCGGTGGTGCAGACGCGCAACTGGCCTTGTTGCTGAATGCTGTCGAGGTGGGACGTGGCGGGGTCGGCGTGAGCGCCAGTCGCCAGGGTCAGCAGGCCGCCGAGGATCATCGTGCTTTTTAGTGTTGTCATTGAGATCGGGCTTCTGAAAGGGAAGGTGGTCCAGTGTAGTGAAAGCCTTCCACGGGTGTCATCCCGGGTCCGGACTCAATGTGCCGAGCCACGCCACCAGCGCCACGATCAACAGGGCAAGGGCCAACTCCATTACGACACTGCGCCGCAGCGCGTTCGCGGCGATGAGGTGCTGGCCGTCGCGCAGCGATTGTTGCAGTGACGGTCCAAGATGAAAGCGGTTCAACGCAGCCAGCACCAGCATCACGGCAAACGCTAGCACCTTGATCGTCAGCAGCTGCCCGTAGGTGCCGAACAGCACTCCGTCGAGCCTTGGGCCGACGATGAAGAGATAATTCATCACTCCGGTGACCGACACCGTCAGCACGATCAACGTGCCCACCCATTCGAAGCGTTTCACTGCATCGGCGATCAAGCGAAGGCGTATATCACCGATCCGCCCGCTCACCATCAACACCAGCGCCAGCAAGGCACCCAACCACGCTCCCGCCGCAAGCAAGTGCAAGATGTCGCTGAGAACGTGCCAGAACCGCAGCCATCCTTCGTCCATCGCGCCATGCCCGCTCCATGCCAGCGAAGCGAGGGCAATGGCGCCTGCCAACGACGCTGGCCACAGACTCGGCCGGATCACCACGATGGCCAGCGCTGTCATCCGCAGCGCCCACGCCAGGCCAACGTCCGTTTCCAGCAGCATCATCTGCAGGTGCGGCCATAACGCCGCGAGCTGGGTTTCGCCACTCATGGCGCGGGTCATCAGCACCAGCCCGGCCACTGACAGCAATGCGCCTGTCACTGCCATGCCCCGCAATAACCGACGGAACCGTAGCAACGTGTTGGAGCTGTACAAGCCAAACAACGCCAGCCCGAACAACAGCAGCAAATCCACATACAAGGCGAACCGCAGGATGATGTTGAGCGGGTCCGCCATTGTTCACTTCACTTTGAACGTGACGTTACCGGTGATCGGGTGCGTGTCGGCGGACACCGCGCGCCACTGCACCTGATAGGTGCCGGCAGGCAGCGGGGCGAGCGGGGTGATCAGCATGGTTTTCGGATCGCTGCTGGCGCTGACTTTGGCTTTCATCGGCATCGGCGAGTGAGCCATGCCACCCATTTCGGTCATTACCAGTTTGGCCCCGGAGAACTGCGTGACCAGGTTCTCGGAAAAATGCAGCTCGATCCTGCCCGGCGCGGCGCCTTCCGCGCCTTCGGCCGGCGTTGACGAAAGCAGTTTCGGGTGGGCCTGGGCGAGGGTGCTCAGGAGCAATCCGCTGGCGAATATCAGGGGCAGGGTCAATGTGCGCATGCAAGGTCTCCGGTTTGTTTTTGTAGAAGAATTCAGAACCACAGCCTGACCCCGAGGACCAGGCGCGCCTCACTGCGATCCTCGTCTTCTTCGCGGGCGTAGTCGGCGGTGTTGCCGTAAGTGCGATTCCACGTCACGCCGATATAAGGCGCGAATTCGCGGCGGATTTCATAACGCAACCGCAGGCCCGCCTCGGTATTGGACAACCCTGAGCCGATGCCTCGCTGCGGATCGTTTTTGCCGTAGATGTTGAGTTCTGCGGTCGGCTGCAGGATCAGTCGATTGGTCAGCAGGATGTCGTAGTCGCCCTCCAGGCGTACCGCGCTCTGGCCGCCCTCGCCAAGGAAAGCCGTGGCTTCGGCCTCGAAGTTGTACAGCGCCATGCCTTGCACGCCGAACGCGGCCCAGGTTTGCGGTGCGCCGGGTTTGAAGTCCTGACGCACGCCGCCGACCACGTCCCACCATGGTGAAATCGCGTGGCCCCATAGCGCTTGAATTTCCGCGTCTTCAGTCTTGCCGTTGTTGCGCTCGCCTTCAGAGCGCAGCCACAGCCGATCGGTATCCCCGCCGATCCAGCCGGACAGATCCCAGGCCAAAGCGCTGCCGTCATCGGCGTTCCGCCATTCGAGTTTATCGGCAAGAAAGTAGCTGTTTATAACGCTGTCATGCACCTGATGACCGCCGGGGCTGGTGAACACCGCAGCGCGGTCGGCGTCGGTCACGGGCGGAATCGGCGTGCGGCTTTCGCTGGGCGCGGCGGGCTGCATCATGCCGTCGTCCATGCTTTGCATTGCCGAATGATCCATCCCGGGCATCTGGCTGTGGTCCATGCCGTGCATGGCGTCGGCGGCCATGGCAGAGGTGCCGGCGAGCAGCAGCGAAAACACGCTGAGTCGAGTCATGATCGGCCTCTTCATTCTTCCACCCGCACTTCGCGGAACATGCCCGTTTCCATGTGATAAAGCAGATGACAGTGATAGGCCCAGCGGCCGAGGGCGTCGGCGGTGACGCGGTAACTGCGGCGGCTGCCGGGCGGCATGTCGATGGTGTGTTTGCGTACCTGAAAGTTGCCGTTTTCGTCTTCCAGATCACTCCACATCCCGTGCAGGTGGATCGGGTGGGTCATCATGGTGTCGTTGACCAGCACCAGGCGGATGCGCTCGCCGTATTTCAGACGTAGAGGCTCGGCATCGGAGAATTTGATGCCGTTGAACGACCAGGCGAATTTCTCCATGTGGCCGGTCAGGTGCAGCTCTATCGTGCGGCTCGGATCGCGGCCGTCCGGGTCTTCGAAGGTGCTGCGCAGGTCGGCGTAGGTCAGCACTCGGCGGCCGTTGTTGCGCAGGCCGAGGCCCGGATCGTCAAGCTTTGGCGCGGTGATTATGGCCTGCATGTCCACCAGCGGATTGTTGTTTTCACTGTCGGGATGGGCTTGCATCGGGCCCATGGCGGAGTGATCCATGGCGCTCATGTCCATGCTGCCGTGGTCCATGCCGCCCATGCCCATGTCGTCCATGCTCACCAACGGACGCGGATCCAGCGTCGGCACTGCTGCCGACATGCCGGCGCGTGTGGCGAGAGTGCCACGGGCGTAGCCAGTGCGATCCATCGCTTGAGCGAAGAGGGTATAGGCCTCGGTTTCAGGTTCAACGATCACGTCATAGGTCTCGGCCACTGCGATGCGCAGTTCATCGACGCTGACCGGTTTGACGTGCAGGCCATCGGCAGCCACCACCGTCATTTTCAATCCCGGAATGCGCACATCGAAATAGGTCATGGCCGAGCCGTTGATCAGGCGCAGGCGCAGTTTTTCGCCGGGACGGAACAGCCAGGTGAAGTTGCTATCGGGGGCCTGGCCGTTGATCAAGAAGGTGTACGTGGCGCCACTGACGTCGGCAATGTCGGTGGGATTCATGTTCATTTGCGCCCACATCGTGCGATCGGCAACCGTGGCGCCCCAGCCTTTCTCACCGACATCGTTGATAAAATCGCCAACGGTGCGTTTGTGGAAGTTGTAGTAGTCGGACTGTTTTTTCAGGGTCTTCATCAGGCTGGCCGGGTCTTCGTCAGTCCAGTCGCTGAGCATCACCACGTAGTCGCGATCGTACTGGAACGGTTCCGGCTCCTTGGCCTCAATGACCAGCGGCCCGTAGACGCCGGCCTGCTCCTGTAACCCGGAATGGCTGTGATACCAGTAGGTGCCGTGTTGCCGAACCTTGAACTGGTAAACGTACACGCCGCCCGGTTCGATGCCATGGAAACTCAGACCCGGTACGCCGTCCATGTTCGCCGGCAGCAGAATGCCGTGCCAGTGAATCGAGGTGTCGGCGGTGAGCCGGTTACGCACCCGCAGCGTCACGGTATCGCCCTCGCGCCAGCGCAACAGCGGGCCGGGCAGGCTGCCGTTGATGGTCATCGCTGTGCGTGCCGAACCCGTGAAATTGACCGGGGTTTCGCCGATGAACAGCTCGAATTCGTTACCGCTCAGTTCGTTCACGGGCGCGGCGCCGTTCAGCGCCCAGACCGGTGTCCGCCAGAGCCCGAGGCCACCGAGCAAGCTACCGGCGGCCAGGCCTTTGACAAAAGTGCGTCTTGTGAGAATGGAAGGCATGCGCTGGAAATCCCCGTCTGGCTCATGACAGAGAGACTAGCCAGCCCCGGCTTTCAGTTGGCTGAGGCAAACATTACAGTTTTGTCAGTTAACCCGGGCGGCTTACAGGTTCAACCCTTGCTGCACCACCTGCAGCAGATTGTTTTCCGTCAGCGCGATCGCATCCAGCTCCTGGCCGGTCTCGATAGTCTGCAACCACCAATGGCTTTCGCCATGCTCGTCAACCGTGCGCAGCAACGACTGATCGCGCCCCGGCACCTTGATCTCGACACGTCCGCAACCGTCCTCGGTGAACCGCGCAATCGGATCGAAAATCAGACTGTGATTGTTCGCTTCGATCACCAACTGGTCGATGGCGTAGTCGTGGCTTTCGCCGTCCGGCGAACTTTCGCAAACGTGCGTAGGATTGCGCCGAATCTTCAGTCCTACTTCGGTGACTGGTTGCAGCCAGCCCTCAATGCGGTGGTACAAGTCGTACACCTGAGCAGGCCAGCAATCGATTTCCAGCGCCGCATCAGCCTGGGTATGCCGTGTCTGCTTGAGTCTGGCGGCGAGTTCGTCTGCTTTACTCATGTCGGTTCCCTTGTTGGATGTCTGCCTGTTCAGCGTAGACCTTTGCACGGCGCAGGGCCTTGCCTTGCGTCATGCGCTTGCAATACAAGCGTGTCGAAATCAGCACTGGCCAGGTCTGGCCAACAACGAAAACCACGGACGCAGGCGTCCCAAGGAACGGGTTAATGAAAAAGCTGTTTACAATTCTGGCGCTGATCGCGCTGACGGCCGGTAGCATCGGCCTGAGTTCGGCGCGTCAGCCGGAGTCGAACAAAGCGCAGGCGGAATCGGTGGCGGGGGTGTTCGACTACTACCTGCTGGCGCTGTCCTGGTCGCCGACTTTTTGTCTGTCGCACAAGGACGACGCGCAGTGCACCGGCAAGGGTTATGGTTTTGTCCTGCACGGTTTGTGGCCGCAATACGCCAAAGGCGGCTGGCCAGAATCCTGCCCGCCGCTGACCAGGCTATCGGCGGCAGAAACCAGCAAGGGCCTGACGATGTACCCGACGAAAAAACTCCTTGATCACGAATGGGCCAAGCACGGCACCTGCAGCGGTCTCGGCGCGGAGGGCTATCTGGACAAGTCCGATCAGGCCCTCGGCGCGGTGAAGATTCCGCAGGCGTTACAGCCGTTCGGCTCGACGTCGTACTACTTCGAAGCGCAGGAAATTGTCGGTCTGTTTCGCAAGGCCAATCCGGGTATTCCCGAGGACGGAATTGCGGTGGTTTGCAGCGGCCCGCAGCTGTCGGAAGTGCGGGTGTGCATGGACAGGGATTTGCAGTTCGGCGCGTGTGGCAAAGGGGTGAAGACGCAGTGTCGGGCGGGAGATATTCGGGTGCCGCCGGTACGGTGAGCCATCCGTAATGAGCCAGGAAAAACAGGCGCTCCCGTGAGCGCCTGTTTTTTTGGTCTGAGGATTTGGAAATGTGGATATGAATACGAACCACGCTACTACTCAAACACCATGAACATCCCCACCGCCGACCTGCTCCGCGAAATCAACAAACCCGAATAAACAACCCCGGGGGGACTCACGCAAATCCCCCCGCATCCACCCCCAATTCCCCACGCAAAAACTCCACCAGCCCC
>NZ_RCOD01000026.1:0-20148 GCF_004307505.1 Pseudomonas sp. Sample_11 | reverse complement strand
TTCTGGAACGCAGTGTTGTAGTCCTTGTAGAAATCGCGCATCACGTCGTAGGAAACGTTGAGCAGCGTCGGTGCTGCCTGGGCGATGTTGGCCAAGGCCAGGCCGGCGGCGAGAAGTGAGGCGCCAAAGAGTTTTTTCACTGCGCATTCCTTGTTCTGTGGGGGTGTCGTGTCAAAAGTTAGGCGATTTGCCAGCGACTATAGCGGGCCTGGCATAGTCGCTTAAAGATTAAAAAGCTCTGTGCTTATTCCACTTTCTTGAACAGCTGACTGCCGCAGCGCGAACAGAACGCTGCGCTCTGCTCGTGGGTCTTTTTCTGACAGCCCGGGCAGTCATGTTGCAGCTGCTCGCCGCGCATGGCATTGGCCAGTTCTGCGGTAAAAATACCCGTGGGTACGGCGATGATCGAGTAACCGGTGATCATCACCAGCGACGAAATCACCTGGCCCAGCGGCGTCTTCGGCACGATGTCGCCGAAACCCACAGTGGTCAAAGTCACGATCGCCCAATAGATGCCTTTGGGAATGCTGGTGAAGCCATGTTCCGGGCCTTCGATCACGTACATCAGCGTGCCGAACACCGTCACCAGCGTGCACACGCTGACCAGAAACACGACGATTTTCTGCTTGCTGCCACGCAGCGCCGACATCAGATAGTTGGCTTGCTTGAGATACGGGCTGAGCTTGAGCACGCGGAAAATCCGCAGCATCCGAATGATGCGGATGATCAGCAGATACTGCGCATCGCTGTAGTACAGCGCGAGGATGCCCGGCACGATCGCCAGCAGATCCACCAGGCCATAAAAGCTGAAGGCATAGCGCAGCGGCTTGGGCGAGCAGTACAGACGCAGGATGTACTCGCCGAGGAAAATCGCCGTGAAGCCCCACTCGATATAGGCCAGAACGTCGGCGTAATTACGGTGAATGCTGTCGATACTGTCGAGCATCACGATCACCAGGCTGGCGAGGATGATCACCAGCAGGATGCCGTCGAAGCGACGCCCGGCCGGGGTGTCGCTCTGGAAAATCATGACGTAAAGCCGTTCGCGCCAATTGTTGCTGCTGTCCATGGATAACGCCTGAATCGAAGATCAGCGCAGCCTAGGGTGATTCTCCTCGTGAGCGCAAGACTCATGCGCGAGCGAAGCTTTGCCAAGCATTTGAATGCCAGCCCGGATCAACCAGCAGGCGAGGATGAACGGCGCGGTCAGCGTCGCCAATCCAAGGGCGGCAAACAGCGGCGTCACCAGCAGCGCCAGGACAATGGCGAGCAGCGGCAGCCACGGATTTTGTCGCTGAGCGCTGAAGGCGAGGGCGGCGAGTACGGCGTTATAGCCACCGAGCCCGAGCAGTGCGGCGGAGGTTTCGTGGTGCAGCAGGCTGGAACCGAGGCCGATCGCCGACGCCAGCAGCGCCCAGCAGAACGCACGGCGATCGGCGAGCAGCAAACCGCTGACGATCAACGCCCCGGCCAATGGATGGTCGAGGAACATCACCTGGCCAAATCCGCGCAGTTCAGCGGTGAGCAGATTTGTCGTGTTCAGGTCGACCGATGCCGCTGGCGCGAACGGCTCGGCGAACACCAGTAGCACCCAGCTGAGCGCCACGAACGGCGAGGTATACGCTGGTATGGCGCGACTGCGGTACACATGTTTGAGCCATTGCTGAGTGAGCATCGCGCTCAAGCCGCCCGCTGCAAGAATCAACGGCGGCAGCAGTGGCGACCAAGGGAAATACAGGCTCAGCAGCAGACCGAGCAGCACGCCGTTGTAGCTGAACAGCCCGGCCTGGCGATCGGCCTTGGCGTAGTTGCGCCGTTGCGCGGTGAGCAGACCGGCGACGCCACCAAGCAGCGCGCCGGCGAACAGCACCGGCGCGGTCAGCAGAATCGCCAACAGACACAGCAGGCCGCACAGCGGGTGGCGCTGAAAGAAAATCTGACTGAAACCGTTGAGCAAAGCCTCGGCCCAGTCGGGGCAGTGGGTGTTGAAGTGATTGGCAGGCATGTTGAGAAAATCTGGGCAGTTGGAACATCAAAAGGTCTTGCAAGTCCCTGTGGCGAGGGGATTTATCCCCGTTCGGCTGCGCAGCAGTCGTCGCTTTTTGAGGGTGTGACGGTTTCCACAGAGAAACCGCATTCTCCGATGGGGGGCCGCTTCGCAGCCCAACGGGGATAAATCCCCTCGCCACAAGCTTATGCACCCACTTTTAGGGTGGGTCAGATCAACGTCTCAATGCGCAGCGAATTGGTCGATCCCGGCTGCCCGAACGGCACGCCAGCGGTAATCAGCAGCGTGTCGCCACGCTCGGCCATGCCTTGCGCCTGAGCAATCTCCAGTGCGGTCGAGCAGACTTCGTCGACCTGACGCAGGCGATCGTTGACCACCGAATGAATGCCCCACGCCACGCTCAAGCGCCGCGCGGTTTGCAGGTTCGGCGTCAGATTGAGGATCGGTGCTTTCGGCCGTTCCCGCGATGCGCGCAACGTCGAGGCGCCGGACTCGCTGTAATTGACCAGCACCGCCACCGGCAGCACGTTGCTGATCCGGCGGATCGCACAGCTGATCGCATCGGAAACCGTCGCCTCGGCTTTCGGTCGACTGACGTCGAGCTGGGTCTGATAATCCGGGCCGTTCTCAACCTGACGGATGATCTTGCTCATCATCTGCACGGCTTCCAGCGGGTACTCACCGGACGCGGTTTCCGCCGAGAGCATCACCGCATCGGCGCCTTCGGCCACGGCGTTGGCGACGTCAGTCACCTCGGCACGGGTTGGGGCAGGGGAGAAACGCATTGACTCGAGCATCTGCGTCGCCACCACCACCGGTTTGCCCAGCGCACGGCAGGTGGTGATGATGTTTTTCTGAATCTGCGGCACGCTTTCCGCCGGCACTTCCACACCAAGATCACCGCGAGCGACCATGATGGCGTCGCTCAACTCAGCAATCTCACGCAGTTGCTCGACCGCCGAAGGCTTCTCGATTTTCGCCATCAGAAATGCCTTGTCGCCGATCAATGCGCGGGCTTCGACAATGTCCTGCGGGCGCTGCACGAACGACAGCGCGACCCAGTCCACACCCAATTCCAGGCCGAAGCTCAGATCGCGGCGATCCTTGGCGGTCAACGGGCTCAGGTCGAGCACCGCTTGCGGCACGTTCACACCTTTGCGATCAGACAGTTCGCCGCCGTTGAGCACGGTGGTGTCGATCGCATCGGCGTACTTGGTGACCACGCGCAGGCGCAGCTTGCCGTCGTCGAGCAGCAGATCCATGCCGGCTTCCAGCGCGGCAATGATCTCCGGATGCGGCAGGTTGACCCGGCGTTCATCGCCAGCTGTCGTATCAAGATCCAAGCGAAACGCTTGACCGCGATGCAACTGCACCTTGCCGTCAGCGAACTTGCCGACGCGCAGTTTCGGCCCCTGCAGATCCATCAGAATGCCCAGCGGGTAGTTGAGCTGACGCTCGACTTCGCGGATCCATTGATAGCGCTTGGCGTGGTCGGCGTGATCGCCGTGGCTGAAGTTCAGGCGGAAGATATTCACCCCGGCCTCGACCAGCTCGCGGATGTCGTTGATACCGTCGACGGCGGGGCCGAGGGTGGCGAGGATTTTGACCTTTTTATCAGGCGTCATGATTTGCAGTTCTCAAGGATCAGAATGGCGCGGAAGTCGTTGACGTTGGTGCGGGTCGGCTCGGTGACGATCAGCGCATCGAGCGCCTGGAAGTAGCCGTAGCCGTTGTTGTTATCCAGCTCGTCGCTGGCGCTCAAACCGAGGGCGGCGGCGCGGGCGTAGCTGTCCGGGGTCATGATCGCGCCGGCGTTGTCTTCCGAGCCGTCGATGCCATCGGTGTCGCCGGCCAGCGCGTAGACGCCGGGCTGGCCCTTGAGGCTGTCGGTCAGGCTGAGGAGGAATTCGGCATTGCGTCCGCCACGGCCATTGCCGCGCACGGTTACCGTGGTTTCACCGCCGGAGAGAATCACGCAGGGCGCCGCCAGTGGCTGGCCGTGGTTGATGATCTGTCGGGCGATGCCGGCGTGAACTTTCGCCACTTCACGGGACTCGCCTTCGAGGTCGCCGAGAATCAAGGTGCTGAAACCGGCCTGACGGCATTTCACCGCAGCCGCGTCCAGCGATTGCTGCGGGCGGGCGATCAACTGGAAATGACTGCGCGCCAGACTCGGATCGCCGGGTTTGACGGTTTCCGATTGCGGACTTTGCAGCCAGGTGCGCACGGAGGCTGGAATGTCGATGCCATAGCGTTTGATGATCGCCAGTGCTTCGGCGGAAGTGCTCGGGTCGGCCACGGTCGGGCCGGATGCAATGACGGTGGCGAGGTCGCCCGGCACATCGGAAATCGCGTAGGTGTAAATCGTCGCCGGCCAGCAGGCCTTGCCGAGGCGGCCACCCTTGATCGCCGAGAGGTGCTTGCGCACGCAGTTCATCTCGCCGATGGTTGCGCCGGATTTGAGCAGGGCTTTGTTGATCGACTGCTTATCGGCAAGGGTGATGCCTTCAGCCGGCAGGGCGAGCAGGGCAGAGCCGCCGCCGGAGAGCAGGAAGATCACGCGGTCGTCTTCAGTCAGGTTGCTGACCAGCTCCAGCACACGTTTGGCCACGGCCAGACCCGCCGCATCCGGCACCGGGTGCGCGGCTTCGACCACTTCGATTTTTTCGCATGGAGCGCCGTGGCCGTAGCGGGTCACCACCAGGCCGGTGACTTCACCCTCCCAGCAGCGCTCGACCACTTGCGCCATGGCAGCAGCGGCTTTGCCGGCGCCGATGACGATCACCCGGCCGGTACGATCGGCGGGCAAATGGGTTTCGAGGACTTGGTTCGGATGGGCCGCGTCGATGGCTGTGGCAAACAGCTCGCGCAGCAGTTGTTGCGGATCGACCGACATGGCGGGCTCCCAATCTTATTGTTCTTGGTTAATGCTGATGATCGTTCCCACGCTCTGCGTGGGAATGCCTCAATGGACGCTCTGCGTCCGCTTCGGCAGGGACGCGGAGCGTCCCGGGCTGCATTCCCACGCGGAGCGTGGGAACGAGCGACGGGGCAGGGTTTATTTTTTGTCGCGAATCGAGAAATTGGCCATGTGCTCAAGGCCCTTGATCAGCGCCGAGTGGTCCCAGTTGCTGCCACCGATGGCCGCGCAGGTGCTGAATACCTGCTGGGCATTGGCGGTGTTCGGCAGGTTGATGTTCAGTTCCTTGGCGCCTTGCAGGGCCAGGTTCAGGTCCTTCTGGTGCAGGCTGATGCGGAAGCCCGGGTCGAAGGTGCCTTTGATCATGCGCTCGCCGTGCACTTCGAGAATCTTCGAAGAAGCGAAACCGCCCATCAGCGCTTCACGCACCTTGGCCGGATCGGCACCGTTTTTCGAGGCGAACAGCAGGGCTTCGGCAACGGCCTGGATGTTCAGCGCAACGATGATCTGGTTCGCGACTTTGGCGGTCTGACCATCGCCATTGCCACCAACCAGGGTGATGTTCTTGCCCATGGCCTGGAACAGCGGCAGGGCGCGTTCGAAGGCATCGGCGTCGCCACCGACCATGATGCTCAGGGTGGCGGCCTTGGCACCGACTTCACCGCCGGACACTGGCGCGTCGAGGTACTGCGCGCCTTTCTCGTTGATTTTGGCGGCGAAGGCTTTGGTCGCGGTCGGCGAAATCGAGCTCATGTCGATGACCACTTTGCCTTTGCCGATACCGGCGGCAACACCGTCGGCGCGGAACAGCACGTCATCGACCTGCGGGGTATCCGGAACCATGACGATGATGAATTCGGCTTCCTGCGCTACTTCACGCGGGTTGGCCAGGGCGACGGCGCCAGCGGCGACCAGATCGGCCGGGGCCGCGTCGTGGTGTTGCGACAGGAACAGGCTGTGACCGGCTTTCTGCAGGTTCGCCGCCATTGGGTGGCCCATGATGCCGGTGCCGATGAATCCGATTTTAGCCATGAGAAAATCCTCTTGTTTTTGTCGTGCCCCCAACCCATGGCTGGTGAGCTTTTGTGGCGAGGGGATTTATCCCCGTTGGGCAGCGCAGCTGCCCCAGATTTTTTGCAATGCGTGGTCAGTCAGATTGCGTTGTGTGATTTCAACCAACCCAAGCCCGCTTCGGTGGTGGTCAGCGGTTTGTACTCGCAACCGACCCAACCCTGATAGCCGATGCGATCAAGGTGTTCGAACAGGAAGCGGTAGTTGATCTCACCAGTGCCCGGCTCGTTGCGCCCCGGGTTGTCCGCGAGCTGCACATGGTTGATCTCGCCCAGGTGCGATTGCAGGGTGCGGGCCAGATCGCCCTCCATGATTTGCATGTGATAGATGTCGTATTGCAGGAACAGATTGGCGCTGCCGACCTGTTCGCGAATCGACAGGGCTTGCGCCGTGTTGTTCAGGTAGAAACCGGGAATGTCGCGGGTGTTGATCGCTTCCATCACCAGTTTGATGCCCACCGCTTGCAGCTTGTCGGCGGCGTATTTGAGGTTGGCGACGAAGGTCTTTTCCACGGTGGCATCGTCAACGCCTTGCGGGCGGATACCGGCCAGGCAGTTGACCTGAGTGTTGCCCAGCACTTGTGCGTAGGCGATCGCCAGATCAACCCCGGCGCGGAACTCTTCGACCCGATCCGGCAGGCAGGCAATACCGCGCTCGCCCTTGGCCCAGTCACCGGCCGGCAGGTTGAACAGCACTTGGGTCAGCCCGTTGGCCTCGAGTTTTGCCTTGATTTCAGCCGAGCTGAAGTCGTACGGGAACAGGTATTCCACGCCACTGAAACCGGCCTTGGCGGCGGCGTCGAAACGGGCAAGGAAATCCTGTTCGGTGAACAGCATGGACAGGTTGGCTGCGAAACGCGGCATGGTGGTCTCCCGTAAATCTTGTGAGGTCCCCTGTGGGAGCGAGCTGTGGCGAGGGGATTTATCCCCGTTCGGCTGCGAAGCAGTCGTAAA
This sequence comes from Pseudomonas sp. Sample_11, assembly GCF_004307505.1. Classification (NCBI taxonomy): domain Bacteria; kingdom Pseudomonadati; phylum Pseudomonadota; class Gammaproteobacteria; order Pseudomonadales; family Pseudomonadaceae; genus Pseudomonas; species Pseudomonas sp. Sample_11. The sequence continues at coordinate 13,196 of NZ_RCOD01000026.1, read as the reverse complement.
CCATTGTATGCGGTGTACCTGATACATCGCGGTTTCAGGTTTTGAGGCCGCTTCGCGCCCTAACGGGGATAAATCCCCTCACCACACAGGCTCGCTCCCGCAGGGAGAGCGGTCAGCAGTTAATCAAGCAACGAAATCGCCGTCGGCGCGTCATTGCCGACCAGTGCCAGGTCTTCGAACTCGTTGACCGCGTTGATCTCGGTACCCATGGAGATGTTGGTCACACGCTCCAGAATGATCTCGACGATCACCGGCACCTTGAACTCTTCGATCATCTGTTCGGCCTTGCGCAGGGCAGGGGCGATTTCCGACGGTTCGAACACACGCAGCGCTTTACAGCCGAGGCCTTCGGCGACTGCGATGTGGTCAACCCCGTAACCGTTGAGTTCCGGCGCATTCAGGTTATCGAAGGACAGCTGCACGCAGTAGTCCATTTCGAACCCGCGCTGGGCTTGACGGATCAGGCCCAGGTACGAGTTGTTCACCACGACGTGGATGTATGGCAGTTTGAACTGAGCGCCGACCGCCAGTTCTTCGATCATGAACTGGAAATCATAGTCCCCCGACAGGGCCACGACTTTGCGGTTCGGATCGGCCTTCACCACGCCCAGCGCCGCCGGAATGGTCCAGCCCAACGGGCCGGCCTGACCGCAGTTGATCCAGTGACGCGGCTTGTAGACGTGCAGGAACTGCGCGCCGGCAATCTGCGACAGACCAATGGTGCTGACGTAGCAGGTGTCCTTGCCGAACACCTGGTTCATTTCTTCATAAACGCGCTGCGGCTTGACCGGCACGTTGTCGAAGTGGGTCTTGCGATGCAGGCTGGCCTTGCGCTGCTGGCAATCCTGCAGCCAGGCGCTGCGGTTCTTCAGCTTGCCGGCGGCTTGCCATTCACGGGCGACTTCGATGAACACGGTCAGCGCTGCCGCGGCGTCGGAAACGATGCCCAGATCCGGCGTGAACACACGGCCGATCTGCGTGCCTTCGATGTCGACGTGAATGAACTTGCGACCTTCGGTGTACACGTCAACCGAACCGGTGTGACGGTTGGCCCAACGGTTACCAATGCCCAGCACCACGTCGGATTTCAGCATGGTGGCGTTGCCGTAACGGTGCGAAGTCTGCAGACCAACCATGCCGACCATCAGCGGGTGATCGTCAGGGATGGTGCCCCAGCCCATCAGGGTCGGGATGACAGGGATGCCGGTCAGCTCGGCGAACTCGACCAGCAGATCGCTGGCGTCGGCGTTGATGATGCCACCACCTGCGACCAGCAATGGACGCTCGGCCTGATCCAGCAATGCCAACGCTTTCTCGACCTGCACGCGGGTTGCGGTAGGTTTGGCCAGTGGTAGCGGTTGGTAAGCGTCGATGTCGAATTCGATCTCGGCCATTTGCACGTCGAATGGCAGGTCGATCAGCACTGGGCCTGGACGGCCGGAGCGCATTTCATAGAAGGCTTTCTGGAACGCGTAAGGCACCTGGCCCGGCTCCAGAACCGTGGTTGCCCACTTGGTCACTGGCTTGACGATGCTGGTGATGTCGACAGCCTGGAAATCTTCCTTGTGCATACGGGCGCGGGGTGCCTGACCGGTGATGCAGAGGATTGGAATCGAGTCGGCCGAGGCGCTGTAGAGCCCGGTGACCATGTCGGTACCGGCAGGGCCGGACGTGCCGATGCACACGCCGATGTTGCCGGCCTTGGTGCGGGTGTAGCCCTCGGCCATGTGCGAGGCGCCTTCAACGTGGCGAGCAAGGACGTGATCGATGCCACCTACCTTCTGCAAGGCGGAGTACAGCGGGTTGATCGCTGCGCCCGGGATGCCAAAAGCGGTATCAACCCCTTCACGGCGCATCACCAGAACGGCGGCTTCGATTGCTCTCATTTTGCTCATGGTTTTGTGCCTCTTTACGTTTTGTAATTGTATACAAGTGGCTTTGCGCAGAGTGTATTCACGGCGGACGGCGCAGGTCAATCCATTTTCTCAAGCGCCTGTTTCATTCGTCGGAAGCCCGCTGTGCTGTGGCTTTTCGTCGCATGTGGCGCTTTTCGAGAATTATTGTATACAAAAATATAACTCATTGTGTTCTATTTGTGTCACCGGACTGCGGCACAAACGCGCAGTCCCACGACTTTCCCTATAACAAAATGAGGACGGCACCATGAGCGCTTTAACCTTGAAAGTCGCAGTCAACCTGGTCAGCGAAGCCATCAACGCAGGACGCGGCATCAACGCCGCACCGCTGACTGTCGCGGTACTCGATACCGGTGGCCACTTGATCGCCCTGCAACGCGAAGACGGCGCCAGCCTGCTGCGCCCCGACATCGCCATCGGCAAAGCCTGGGGCGCCATCGCCCTGGGTAAAGGCTCCCGCCTGCTCGCCCAGGACGCCCAACAACGCCCGGCGTTTTTTTCGTCGTTGAACAGCATGGGGCACGGCAGCGTAGTGCCGGCACCGGGTGGCGTGCTGATTCGCAACCAGGCCGGTGAAGTGCTCGGCGCGATCGGGATCAGTGGGGATTTGTCGGATGTGGATGAGCAGGTGGCGATCAGAGCGGTGGAAGCGCTGGATTTGAGGGCGGATGGCGGGGTGGTTTCCTGATCTCTGGTGCTTGATCGATAGTCATCGCCGCCAAGCCAGCTCCCAGAAGTTTTTGCGTTGAACAATTAAATGCACGACACAAATCCCTGTGGGAGCTGGCTTGCCAGCGATGGCGGTCTGGCTGACACATCAAGAAAACAGACTGTTCCGTTGTAGTTGGCTTTGAGGTCTAGCCTTCCATCTGAACTCATCATGAAAGGGGCAATGGAATGCCTGATTTTCCTGCTTCACATCGCTTGCGTATCGGCCGCTATGCAGAGCCGAATCGAATTTACCTTCTCACCACCAACACACTGGATCGCGAGCCGGTATTTGCTGATTTCGCTTTGGGCAGACTGGTCGTTGCGCAATTTTGTCGTGCACATGACCTGGGGTTGGCGAAATCGTTGGCATGGGTTGTCATGCCTGACCATTTTCATTGGCTCGTTGAGCTTGAAAATTGCTCACTCAGCAAGTTGATGCGAGAAACCAAATCACTCAGTACGCGGGAGGTTAACCGTTCGACAGGTCGAACCGGGCCGCTCTGGCAGTACGGTTTTCATGATCGGGCGCTGAGGAGGGAAGAAAATCTGGAGAAAATGGCGCGTTATGTTGTGGCCAACCCATTGCGGGCGGGCCTGGTAGATACGATTGCCGACTATCCGTTGTGGGACACCATTTGGATTAGAAATGAAACCGAGTTGCCGCCATCGCTGGCAAGCCAGCTCCCACAGGATTCCATGTTGTTTATTGATTCCGAATCCAACCCATAAATCTGTGGGAGCTGGCTTGCCAGCGATAGTCGCGCCTCGGTGTATCAGTCCGGCTCACACCCCTTCAACACCAACCGGATAATCGTCTGCGCCGCCGCTTCATAATCAGCCTCATCCAGCTTGTCCTTCCCGGTCACTGCGGAAATCTGCCAGTCGAAGTCGGCGTAGGTCTGGGTCGCGGCCCAGATGCTGAACATCAGGTGGTTGGGGTCGATCGGGGCGATCTGGCCGCGGTCGATCCAGCTCTGGATGCAGGCGATGTTGTGCTTGGCTTGGGCGTTGAGCTGCTCGACCAGGTCGGCGCTCAGGTGCGGGGCGCCGTGCATGATTTCGCTGGCGAACACCTTGGAGGCGTAGGGCAGGTCGCGGGAGATGCGGATCTTCGAGCGGATGTAGCCGCTCAGCACCTCGCTCGGCACGCCGTCCGGGTTGAACGGGGTCGAGGCCTGCAGAATCGGCTCGATGATGCTTTCCAGCACCTCGCGGTAGAGGTTTTCCTTGGATTTGAAGTAGTAGTAGACGTTGGGCTTGGGCAATCCCGCCTTGGCGGCGATGTCGCTGGTTTTGGTCGCCGCGAAGCCCTTGTCGGCAAACTCTTCGCTGGCGGCGCGCAGGATCAGTTCTTTGTTACGCTCGCGGATTGTGCTCATAAACCCGGTGGTTCCTTGCCTGTTCTGGCGGTGGCGCATGGTAGCACCGGCCTTGAGCGGCGCTCAACAATACAGCCTGTGGCCGGCGGTCGCGTTATGCTTGGCAACATTCATACACAGAAGGAAACAGGATTCATGGCAGGAAGCAGTTTGCTGGTGCTGATCGATGACATCGCCACCGTTCTGGATGACGTTGCATTGATGACCAAGATGGCCGCGAAGAAGACCGCCGGGGTGCTCGGTGATGATCTGGCGCTCAATGCCCAGCAGGTTTCGGGCGTGCGCGCCGAGCGGGAAATTCCCGTGGTCTGGGCGGTGGCCAAGGGCTCGTTCGTCAACAAGCTGATCCTCGTGCCGTCGGCATTGGCGATCAGCGCTTTCGTACCGTGGCTGGTGACACCACTGTTGATGGTCGGCGGCGCGTACCTGTGCTTCGAGGGTTTCGAGAAGCTCGCGCACAAGTTTCTGCACAGCAAAGAGGAAGACGAGGCAGAACACGCACAGTTGACCGAAGCAGTGGCCGATCCGGCGACCGATCTGGTGGCGTTCGAGAAGGACAAGATCAAAGGCGCGATCCGCACTGACTTCATTCTCTCGGCAGAAATCATTGCGATCACCCTCGGCACCGTGGCAGATGCCTCGCTGACGCAGCAAGTGGTGGTCATGTCCGGCATCGCCATCGTCATGACCGTGGGCGTTTACGGTTTGGTGGCGGGCATCGTCAAGCTCGACGATCTCGGGCTGTGGCTGACGCAGAAGCCCGGGCAGCTGGCGAAAAAGATCGGCGGCGGCATTCTCAGCGCCGCGCCGTACATGATGAAAACCCTGTCGGTGGTCGGCACGGCGGCGATGTTCCTGGTCGGCGGCGGCATCCTGACCCATGGCGTGCCGGTGCTGCATCACTGGATCGAAGGTGTTGGCGCAGCGGCAGGGAGCGCCGGGTTCGTCGTGCCGATGCTGCTCAATGGTGTTGCGGGGATTATTGCTGGCGCAGCGGTGTTGGCGGTGGTTTCGGTCGTAGGCAAGCTCTGGAAAGCGCTGAAGGGTTAATCAGCAACGCATAACAAATGTGGGAGCGAGCCTGCTCGCGAATGCGGTAGTCCAGTCAATATTGATAAAGACTGATACTCCGCGTTCGCGAGCAGGCTCGCTCCCACAGTGTTTTCCGGCAGCCGATTTACTCGGCGATCTGCAACTTGCGCGCTTCGGTGTACACGTACCGCACTTTCTCGTACTCGAACGGCGAGTTCATCTGACCGTAGCGGAAGCTGGTCTGGTAGCGCTTGTCGATCGCACGCAAAGCCCAGACTTCCGGGTGGTTGGAGCTGACTTCCGCGACGTTGAGGAAGTTGATCGCAGTGTCGGCGGTGTAATCCACGGCCAGACCTGCGGTGTCGCGGATGTTCGACGGGCCGAAGATCGGCAGTACGAAGTAGGCGCCGCCCGGTACGCCGTAGAAGCCCAGGGTCTGCCCGAAGTCCTCGTTCTGGCGCGGCAGGCCCATGGCGGTGGCCGGATCCCACAGACCGGCGATGCCAATCGTGGTGTTGAGCAGCAGGCGCGCGGTGGTTTCCATCGAGCGCTGGCCCTTGAACTGCAACAGGCTGTTGACCAGGTTCGGCACGTCACCAATGTTGTTGAAGAAGTTGCTCACCCCGGTACGCACAAAGCTTGGCGTGATGTAGCGATAGCCATCGACTACCGGCAGGAACACCCACTGGTCGAAGCGGTAGTTGAAGTGGTAGACCCGGCGGTTCCACGATTCCAGCGGGTCATATACGTTCAGCGCGTTGAGCGTCGAACGTTCGAACTCGCGCTGGTCCAGGCCCGGGTTGAACTTGAGTTTGGTCAGCGGTTCCTTGAAGCCGTCGCTGTCGACCACTACCGGGGCATCGGCTTTACTGTTGTCGGCCTGGGCCACGCCTGCACAGAGGAACGCTGCAATCAGCAGGAGATATTTAGCCACGGAAGAACTCCAGCATGGCGTCGCTGTTGACGCGATAGTTAAGGTTGCCGCAGTGGCCGCCCAGTGGATAAACGGTCAGGCGATCACCGAAGGTTTTACGCAGGAAGCCCAGGTCGCCAGGGCCGAGGATGACGTCGTCGGCGTTGTGCATGACGGCGATTTTAGGGCTGTCGTGCAGGTAATCCTTGAGCGCATACAGGCTGACCTGATCGATCAGTTGCAGCAGGCTGCCGCCGTCAGTGCGCGCGCGCCACATCGGAATGACCTGCTCGGTGATGTAGCAGTCGAAATCGCATTGCAGCGCACGCTTGAGGAACGGCGTGAGGCTGGTGCCTTCGGTGATCGGGAATTTCGGCGGGGTGATCAGGCCGCGACGGTTGACCAGGTCCGAGGTGTAGGCAATGTCGGCCGCCGAGAAGCGGAACGACGTGCCAATCAGCATGGCCATCTGTTCGTTGGTCAGGTGCTGCTTGGACTGCTGGAAGTCATACAGCAGCGCATCGTTGAGGTCGATGTAGCCTTTCTGCTGGAAGTAGCGGGTCAGCTTGCTCAGTACCAGTTCATAGAAGGTGGTGCTGTTGTTGATGCCTTTCACCTCGGTCTGTACCAGCTTGTCGAGGTTGGTCACCGAGGTATAGAGGTTGACCGGCGGGTTCAGCAGCAGGACTTTCTTGAAATTGAAACTGCGGCGCGTCTCGTCCAGATGCGCGACGAATGCAGCATCGAGGGCGCCGAGGCTGTAACCGGTCAGATAGTACTCGGTGACCGGCAGTTTCGGATTCTGCGCCCGCACGGCCTGCATCACCCGATACATGTCTTCGGCATCTTCCTTGGTCACGCCCGGGGTGGCGAAACGCGAGGCGGCGCTGATGAAGTCGAAGCTGGTCGGCGACGACAACTGCACGACATGGTAGCCGGCCTTGTAATACAGCTTTTTCAGGTATTCGTTGAGCGTGCTGTCAAAGCGCGCACCGGTGCCGGCGATCAGGAAGATCAGCGGCGCCGGTTTGTCCTGCGTGGCGATGCGGTAAGTGAGCTTCTTCACTGCCCAGAAATTGTCCGGCAGCTGGAATTCACGCTCCGGGCGCAGGGTGAGGCTGCGGTCCGTTTGATTGATGTCGTCGTCCAGCGGCAACTCCGGACGCAGATCCGGCGGTGTCGTGGCGATCGTCGCCTCGAACGGGTTGGTCAGCGGGTAGCCATAGCTGGCGGCGTCGATATCCACCGCCAGCGCGGACGCACTCAAGATAAGGCCGCTGAACAGCGCGGCGAAGCGCAAGGAACGGAGCATGACTAGATCCCTTAGAGGAAGGTGCCGATTGAAGTTCGCAGGCTATGACCACCGGCCGTGCGCCAAAGTGCCATGCTGCGGCACCAAACAGGCGGAATTAGGGGTAATAGTAGCTGGACGATACACGTTGCGAGGGCTTGCTGAACAGTTAACAGTTGTTAGTGCTTGCGAATGCCGGTCGGCAGATTAAGCTGGCCGCCGATTTCCGCAGATTGGAGTGCCCCATGTCCCGCCGCTTGCCCGTGATTGTGCTGCTTGTTTTGTTGCCGCTATGGCTGGCCGCCAGTTATGCCGCGCGCTATGGCTTCATGGAAGACGGGCAGTGGGTGGGCATCTGCGTCGACGAGGCCAGTCGTTGGGAATGCCTGGTGCGGTCGAATCTGGGGCTGATGATCCATTTCAGGGTGTTGGGCTGGGCGGCGGTGGGTGCTGCGGTATTGGCATTTGTCGTGCCGGGACGGGCAGGGTGGTCGCTGGCGGTGCTGGCGCTGGTGTTCGGCCTGCCGGCGTTGGCGTTGTACAACACGACGTTGGCGGTGTTTGCGGTGGTGATTGCCGGGTTGCGCCTGGTCAGATCCTCACGCAGCGCGTGACAGAAGAGATCGCAGCCTTCGGCAGCTCCTACAGTTGCATGCCGTACACCTGTAGGAGCTGCCGAAGGCTGCGATCTTTTGATCTTGCTCTTGCTCAGCCTCTGCGAACCCGCAGGCAGCGCCACAACGCCACCACCATCAAACCACTCACCAGCGCCCAGCCCCACGCCTGCTGATTCAGCAGCCCTTCCTGATATAACTGCGGTGCAATCCCGGCTCCGACGATAAAGGTCAGCAGAGCAATCTCCCGGCGCGGCACGCTCACCGGGCGGCACAGGTAGACCAGCGCCGGCAGGACGAACGCCATGCTGGCGAAACTGCGATAACGCGGATCGAAGACCATCTCCAGCATCATCACCGCCGCGGCAAAACCGGCCGCCGCGACCAGCCAGCCGGCGCGCCGCTCGAGGAACTCGAAGGCTCGCGCGCGCCAACCGTTGCGTGCGCTCAACGTCAGCGCGGCATGCGCGAGCACCAACAGATTCAACCCGGTCAGCAAGCCGACCCACAGCCATTCCCCGGCAAATCGTGTGGTCAATCGAGCCAGATCGCCCCAGGCGCCAATCGAGCAAGCAGCGACGGCGCCCAGCAGTGGCAGCACAAGCGCCGAACGTGTGCTGCGCACGCGTCCACCAAGCATCAGCGTGCCAAGGAAAATCAATCCGCCTACCGCCAGCCATTCTTTCCAGTACGGCACGTTGCTCACCGGCCCAGCGAGTACGCCTTTGTCCTGCCGATCGGCATCGAACAGGCCCCAGTAGCCGCCGACCGCGCCTTCACTGCCGCGCTTCCACGGTTGATCGAAGGCTTCGATCAGGTTGTAACGCCAGCCTTCCTGCTCGGCCATCGCCACAAAGCCACGAATGAATTTTGCCTCGTTGACCCGGCTCGGTACGGCTGTTTCACGCTGACGGCCTTCGCTCGGCCAGCCGGTTTCGCCAATCATCACGTCTTTGGGCGCGAACTTGTTGCCGAACACCTGACGCACATCCGCCACATGCCGCAGCGCCACGTCGATGTTCGACGGATCGTCTTCCCAGTACGGCAGCAGGTGAATGGTCAGAAAGTCCACGGCCGGGGCGATTTCCGGATGCTTGAGCCAGAATTCCCAGACATCGGCGTAGGTCACCGGTTGCTTGACCTGGCTTTTGACCTTGTTGATCAGCCGGGCCAGTTGCGCGCCGGTGACCTCTTTGCGCAGCAGCGCTTCGTTGCCGACGATTACGGCTGTGACCACGTCGGGGTTGGCATTGGCCGATTTGATCAGCAGCTCGACTTCCTGCTCGGTGTCGATCGGGTTGCTGTTGACCCAGGCGCCGATCATCAACTTCAGACCGTGTTTGCGCGCCAGATCGGGCAGGGCTTCGAGCCCGGTCATCGAGTAGGTGCGGATGCATTCAAAGCGCGTCGCCAGCAGCGCGAGGTCGGCGTCCATGCGCTCGGGGCGCAATTTGAACGGCACGTCGAACGGCGATTGGTCCTTGTCGAACGGCGTATAGGAGGCGCACTGCAATTTGTGTGTCGGCGTTGCAGCGTCCGGCAAGATCACCGGTTGGCCGAGGCCATACCAGAAACCGCCAAGGGCCAGGAGCCCGAGCAGGCAGGCGAACAGATAAGGCAGAAAAGGAAATCGGGACGTTGCGGACATGGTCAGGCCGAGTGGCTGCAAAGCGACGCATGTTACCTGCATTTATACAAGGGCAGGTGGCTCGCAGGCGTTGTACATGCAAAGTTCGGGCGGATTGTCTGGCGTCAATTAATCTCGCTTGATTAATGGCTTTCTGATGTCGTTTCTCGCTGCCTTGAGGTCGCTGACAGAGCAGGTCGCCGGCCGCTTGAGGTTGATGATCAAACCATCAGTACCCTTTTTGAAAAATCGGCTGATGTTCGGTGTGTGAGGTCCGGCGTGATGGGGGCGCTGTGCACCATAACAATACGTTGACGATGCCCGGCATCCGTCGGGCGCAGCATTTCGGGGAAGTAAACGATGAAGATGCGACGACTTTTAAGCGCAGGTGCCGCTCTGGCGCTTGCGATGAGTTCCACTTTCGCCAACGCTGAAAAACAGACCCTGAACATCGGTTACGTTGACGGCTGGTCCGACAGCGTCGCGACCACTCACGTGGCGGCCGAAGTGATCAAACAGAAACTCGGTTATGACGTGAAGCTGCAGGCCGTCGCCACCGGGATCATGTGGCAGGGCGTGGCCACCGGCAAACTCGACGCGATGCTCTCGGCCTGGCTGCCCGTGACCCACGGTGACTATTGGACGAAAAACAAGGATCAGGTCGTCGATTACGGCCCGAACTTCAAGGACGCGAAGATCGGCCTGATCGTGCCGGAGTACGTCAAAGCCAAATCGATCGAAGACCTGAAAACCGACGACACCTTCAAAAACCGTATTGTCGGCATCGACGCCGGTTCAGGCGTAATGCTCAAGACCGATCAGGCGATCAAGGATTACGGTCTGGACAAGTACAGCCTCAAGGCCAGTTCCGGCGCCGGCATGATTGCCGAGCTGACCCGCGCCGAGAAGAAAAACGAATCCATCGCCGTCACCGGTTGGGTGCCGCACTGGATGTTCGCCAAGTGGAAACTGCGCTTCCTCGACGACCCGAAAGGCGTGTATGGCCAGGCTGAAACCGTGAACAGCATCGGCAGCAAAGGCCTGGACGCCAAGGCGCCGGAAGTGGCCAAGTTCCTGAAAAACTTCCAGTGGGCGTCGAAAGACGAAATCGGCGAGGTCATGCTGGCGATTCAGGACGGCGCCAAGCCTGATGCTGCGGCCAAGGACTGGGTGGCCAAACACCCGGATCGTGTAGCTGACTGGACCAAATAATTTAAACACCGCCACACCCCTGTGGGAGCGAGCCTGCTCGCGAATGCAATCTGTCAGTTGATGCGATATCGACTGATACGACGCCTTCGCGAGCAGGCTCGCTCCCACAGTTGTTTTTGTGTGTGCTTGAAAATGGCCAAAACATCATGGCCATCTACTACTAAGGTCGTCTGGAACCTCTCTCGCAGCCGCATACATTAGCTACGTTCCAACAATAATTTGTGCTGCGAGGATAAAAACAATGAACGACAGCATTTACCTCTCGATTCAAAACAGTCCCCGATTCAAGGAGCTGGTTCAGAAAAGGGAACGATTCGCCTGGATTCTCTCGGCAATCATGCTCGGGCTGTACTCCGCATTCATCCTGCTGATCGCATACGGGCCGCACGTGCTCGGGGCGAAACTCAGTCCTGAATCCTCGATCACCTGGGGCATCCCGATCGGTGTCGGCCTGATCATTTCAGCCTTCGTCCTGACCGGTATCTACGTGCGCCGCGCCAATGGCGAGTTCGACGACCTGAACAATGCGATTCTCAAGGAGGCTCAGCAATGATCCGGCGTCTACTGGCTCTATTGAGTGTTGCGGCTTTCGCGCCGAGTGTCTGGGCGGCTGACGCGTTGACGGGGGAGGTGGCCAAACAGCCGCTGAACATCCCGGCGATCCTGATGTTCGTGGCCTTCGTCGGCGCGACGTTGTACATCACCTACTGGGCTTCGAAGAAAAACAATTCGGCCGCCGATTATTATGCGGCGGGCGGCAAGATCACCGGTTTCCAGAACGGCCTGGCGATCGCTGGCGACTACATGTCGGCGGCGTCCTTCCTGGGTATTTCCGCGCTGGTGTTCACCTCCGGTTACGATGGCCTGATCTACTCGATCGGCTTCCTCGTGGGCTGGCCGATCATTCTGTTCCTGATCGCCGAACGCCTGCGCAACCTGGGTAAATACACCTTTGCCGACGTGGCGTCCTACCGCCTCGGGCAAACCCAGATTCGCACCCTGTCCGCCTGCGGTTCGCTGGTGGTGGTGGCGTTCTACCTGATCGCGCAAATGGTCGGTGCCGGCAAGCTGATCCAGCTGCTGTTCGGCCTCGATTACCACGTTGCGGTGATTCTGGTCGGCGTGCTGATGTGCATGTACGTGCTGTTCGGCGGCATGCTCGCGACCACTTGGGTGCAGATCATCAAGGCAGTGTTGCTGCTGTCCGGTGCCTCGTTTATGGCGCTGATGGTGATGAAGCACGTGGGCTTCGACTTCAACACGCTGTTCTCCGAAGCGATCAAGGTTCACGCCAAGGGTGAGGCAATCATGAGTCCCGGCGGTCTGGTGAAGGATCCGATCTCGGCATTCTCGCTGGGTCTGGCGCTGATGTTCGGTACCGCTGGCCTGCCGCACATTCTGATGCGCTTCTTCACCGTGAGTGACGCCAAGGAAGCGCGCAAGAGCGTGCTGTACGCTACCGGTTTCATTGGCTACTTCTACATCCTGACCTTCATCATCGGCTTCGGCGCGATCCTGCTGGTCAGCACCAATCCGGCCTTCAAAGATGCAGCGGGCGCCTTGCTCGGCGGCAACAACATGGCGGCGGTGCACCTGGCCAACGCGGTGGGCGGCAGCATCTTCCTTGGCTTCATCTCGGCAGTGGCGTTCGCGACCATTCTGGCTGTGGTAGCCGGTCTGACGCTGGCGGGTGCTTCGGCGGTTTCTCACGACCTGTACGCCAGTGTCATCAAGAAGGGCAAAGCAAACGAGAAGGATGAGATTCGCGTGTCGAAGATCACCACTATCGCCCTGGCGGTGCTGGCGATTGGTCTGGGCATTCTGTTCGAAAGCCAGAACATTGCGTTCATGGTCGGCCTGGCGTTCTCCATCGCGGCGAGCTGCAACTTCCCGGTACTGCTGCTTTCGATGTACTGGAAGAAGCTGACCACTCGCGGCGCGATGATTGGTGGCTGGCTGGGTCTGGTGAGTGCTGTTGGTCTGATGATCCTCGGCCCGACCATCTGGGTGCAGATTCTGCATCACGAGAAGGCGATCTTCCCTTACGAGTATCCGGCGCTGTTCTCGATGATGATTGCGTTCATCGGGATCTGGTTCTTCTCGATTACCGACAAGTCGGCGGCTGCGGACAATGAGCGGGCGCTGTTCTTCCCGCAGTTTGTGCGTTCGCAGACCGGGTTGGGGGCGAGTGGGGCGGTTTCGCACTAAGAGATCAGCTGTAAGCTGCAAGCTGCAAGCTGCAAGAAAACGCCCTGATTGAGAGATTGGGGCGTTTTTTTGTGGGCGGTTATCGGTTGGTTTGGTGTGTATATCCGTTGCTGCGGTAACGGCGGCTTAGGGTTTTGCCCTTACGGCGAGTCACCTTTTCCAAACGCCGGAGTGCCGGCCCAGCAAAAAGGTAACCCAAAAGGCTTGCTCCTACGTTCAGCCCTCGCAGGCTCGGGTTCCTTCGCTCCGGGACTGATCCGGGCGCAGCGGCTCCGGTTTGCTTCGCTGCACCT
>NZ_RCOD01000012.1:0-22074 GCF_004307505.1 Pseudomonas sp. Sample_11 | reverse complement strand
GCGGCGGTGGCTTCGTCGAGCAGGGAGGCGTTGGCGATCGGCAGGCCGGTGAGGTCGCTGATCAGGGTCTGGAAGTTCAGCAGCGCTTCGAGACGGCCCTGGGAAATTTCTGGCTGGTAGGGGGTGTAAGCGGTGTACCAGGCCGGGTTTTCCAGCAGGTTGCGCAGGATCGGCGACGGCGTGTGGCAGTTGTAGTAGCCCTGGCCGATGTAGGTCTTGAACAGCTGATTCTTGCCGGCGATGGATTTGATCATCGCCAGGGCGTCGGCCTCGCTGAGGCCGTCGTCCATGCCGAGCACGCTGGTGCCCTTGATGCTTTCCGGGATGACGCTGGCGCTCAGGGCTTCGAGGGAATCGAAGCCGAGGCTGTTGAGCATGGCTTGCTCGTCACCGGCGCGCGGGCCGATGTGACGGGCGATGAATTCGTTGGCGGTGCCGAGATTGATGGCGGTCATGGGGTAATTCCTCAGGCTTCGGCTTGGGCTTTGATCAGGCGGTCGTAAGCGTCCTGATCGAGCAATTTGCCGACAGCGGCGGCGTCGCTTGGCTGGAAGCGGAAGAACCAGCCTTCGCCCAGCGGATCTTCGTTGACCAGCTCAGGAGCGTTTTCCAGCGCCGGGTTGACTTCCAGCACGTCGCCATCGAGCGGCATGTACACGCCGCTGGCGGCTTTCACCGATTCCACGGTGGCGGCTTCAGCGCCTTTTTCGTAAGCCTGCAGCTCAGGCAGTTGCACGAACACCACGTCGCCCAAAGCGTTCTGCGCGAATGCGGTGATGCCAACAGTGACACTGCCGTCGGCTTCGGTGCGCAGCCATTCGTGATCTTCAGTAAAACGCAACTCGCTCATGGAAACTCCTCAGGGGCCAGACTCGTCTGGTGGACGCGGTGGAAAGCTTGGGGCGGGGAAGCCCTTAATAGATGAGGAGGCAGGTAGCAAGAATGCGGCCAAGGTTGATTTATCTATATAAATCAATGGCTTGAGTTGTTTTGGTGTTTGTTGGGATGTTGCTGTTGTAGCGAAATCGCTACAGCTTGGGGCGGGGAGAAAAGCTGAACGGGATCAAAGCGTTGCGCAGCGCTGGTCACAGACGGGTGTAGCGATATCGTTCCGCTGTAGCGCTTTCGGTACAGATGGAGGTCGTTTTTGGACGGATTTCGAATCCGCCATAAATCCTGTGGGAGCGAGCCTGCTCGCGAAGACGGTGTGTCAGGCGCCAGCTATTTTGCTGATAGACCGCTTTCGCGAGCAGGCTCGCTCCCACATGGGGAATTTCCTGCAATAGGGATCCGCGGTGAGTCAGGGTTTATTGGGAATGCCGTATTTGCGCAGGCGATGGGCAATGGCGGTGTGCGAGGTCTGCAAGCGGCTCGCCAATTGCCGGGTCGAGGGGTAGCTGACGTAGAGCTTTTCCAACAGCTCTCTCTCGAAAGATTCGACCGCTTGCTCAAGGCTGTCGACATCGGTATCGGCCTGGCGCGCCACCGAAGTGCCGGCGATGTCGAGGTCACCGATATCGACCAGGCTGCTCTCGCAGATCGCTGCTGCGCGAAAAATCACGTTCTGCAATTGCCGCACGTTGCCCGGCCAGCGATTGCCGAGCAGCGCCGGATAAGTCCCCGGTGCCAGGCGGCAGACCGGGCGCTGGATCTGCGCGCAGGCCTGCTGCATGAAATAACGCGCCAGCAGCAGGATGTCCTGACCACGTTCACGCAGCGGCGGGACTTCGACGTTGAGCACGTTGAGGCGATAGAACAGGTCCTCGCGGAACAGGCCTTCGCTGACCATTTTTTCCAGGTCGCGGTGGGTCGCGCTGAGGATGCGAACGTTGACCTTTACTTCCCGATCACCACCGACGCGGCGGAAGCTGCCGTCGTTGAGAAAGCGCAGGAGTTTGGCCTGCAAGTACGGCGACATCTCGCCGATTTCATCGAGGAACACCGTGCCCTGGTTGGCCAGTTCCATCAGCCCCGGCTTACCGCCACGCGCCGCGCCAGTGAAGGCGCCGGGGGCGTAGCCGAACAGTTCGCTTTCGGCGAGGTTCTCCGGCAGTGCCGCGCAGTTCAACGCCAGAAACGGAGCGCTGTGCCGCGCACTGATCGCGTGACAGGCGCGGGCCACCAATTCTTTGCCAGTGCCGGTTTCGCCTTGAATCAACAGCGGTGCATCAAGGGCGGCGACGCGTTGCGCGCGGGCCTTGAGTGTGCGGATCGCCGGGGATTCGCCGAGCAGGGCGTCGAAGCCTTCGGCGTGATCGTGATGCAGTGCCGAGAGTTGTTCGCCGATGCGATTTGGTTGATACAGGGTCAGCAGGGCGCCGGCGTCGGTGATCGGCGTGGCGTCGAGCAGCAGGGTCTGGCCGTTGACGGTGATCTCGCGCAGCGGCAGGCGAAAGCCGTTTTCCAGCAGGGTGTCGAGCAGACCGGGATCATTGAACAGCGCCGAGACGCTTTCGCCGGCCGGTTCGCGACCGTACAGGGCAATCAGCGCCGGGTTGGCCAGCAGCACCTTGCCGGCGCTGTCGAGGGCCAGCACCGGGTCGGTCATCGCCGCGAGCAAGGCATCTAGCTGCAGATGCCGACGCTGGCCGGGCAGGATGTCGACCACGGTCACCGCCTCCACGCCGAGCACGCGAAACAGCGCATCTTTCAGTTCTTCGAGCACTTGCGGGCTCAGCGTCGGCGCGTCGATGTAGACGTTCGGCGGGATCATCTCCACCGCATCCAGATTGAGATTGCGCCCACCGAGGATAGCCAGGACTTCCTGGGTGATGCCGACGCGGTCGATGAAGCTGACGTGGATACGCATGGGGGCGGTTCAGTGATCTGCAGAGCGGAGGGGGGCAAGTATGCCTTGGGGCGGGCTAATGGTGAAATCTGTGTCCCTGCGCTGATCGTTCCCACGCTCTGCGTGGGAATGCCGCCACGGACGCTCCGCGTCCGCTGTGACGCGGAGCGTCACGGGATGCATTCCCACGCGGAGCGTGGGAACGATCAGTGTGGTGGATTCGGGTTATTCGAAATGCTCGAGGTTCACCGGATCCCCCGACTGCATATTCAACTTCTGCCGAATGTCTTCAAACATCAGATCGTAATGCTTGTGCACCGAGCCGATCTGGCTGTGGGTCTTGGGGATGCCGTACTTCTCGGCGATCCGCGTGACATCGCGGGCGAAGTTGTAGGCCTCTTCCTTGGGCAGGAAAAACGTCTCCTTCATGTCCTTGCCCTGCATGCTGCCGTGCAGGGTGAACTGAATCCCTTTGCCTTTCTGCGGATCGGTGAACACTTCATAGTCCAGATGCACGTTGTAATTGACGTCATCGTCGGTCAACGCGTGCCGCTCGATGTGCAGATGACCGGGTTCGAACTGGGCCATTGAGCTACTCCTTTCAAGGCATGGAAGCGGGGCAGGTGTTGAATCTGCCCCGGCGTTTATTGTTATCGGTAGCTGATCCCCGGCTTCGCCGTGCTGACCCGCGTACCGGCGGTGCCCTGGACGATGGCTTCGATATCGGCCAGCGAACCGATCACCGCGACCTTGCCAGTATGGCGCGCGAATTCGCAGGCTGCCTGCACCTTCGGTCCCATGGAGCCGGCGGCGAAGCCGAGGCGTTCGAGTTCGTCCGGGTGGGCTTCGGCGATGGCTTTCTGGGTGGGTTTGCCATAGTCGACAAAAGCCGCGTTGACGTCGGTGGCAATCACCAGCAGGTCGGCTTCCAGTTGCTCGGCAAGCAACGACGAACACAGATCCTTGTCGATCACCGCCTCGATGCCTTTGAGATTGCGCTGCTCGTCGTACATGGTCGGAATGCCGCCGCCTCCGGCGCAGATGACGATGCTGCCCTTGTCCAGCAGCCACTTGATCGGGCGGATTTCGAAGATGCGTTTCGGCCGTGGACTGGCGACGACGCGGCGGAATTTGTCGCCATCGGCAGCAATTGCCCAGCCTTTCTCGGCGGCGAGTTTTTCCGCTTCGGCTTTCTCGTAGACCGGGCCGATCGGCTTGCTCGGCTTCTTGAAAGCCGGGTCGTTGGCATCGACTTCAACCTGGGTCAGCAGGGTGGCGAACGGCACTTCGAAGTCGAGCAGATTGCCCAGTTCCTGTTCGATGATGTAGCCGATCATGCCTTCGGTTTCGGCACCGAGCACGTCCAGCGGGTAGGGAGTGACAGAGGTGTAGGCCGCCGCTTGCAGCGACAGCAGACCGACTTGCGGGCCATTGCCGTGAGCGATGACCAGTTGGTTGCCGGGATGGATCTTGGCGATTTGCTCGGTGGCGATGCGGATGTTGGCGCGCTGGTTGTCAGCGGTCATCGGCTCACCACGGCGGAGCAGGGCGTTACCGCCCAGGGCTACGACGATACGCATGGTGCATGTCCTTTTCGTATTGATCGTTCCCACGCTCTGCGCGGGAATGCCGCCACGGACGCTCTGCGTCCGCTGTGACGCAGAGCGTCACGGGATGCATTCCCACGCGGGAGCGTGGGAACGATCATCTTCAACCAGTTAGAGATCAGCCAGGGTCGAAACCAGAATCGCCTTGATCGTGTGCATGCGGTTTTCCGCTTGCTCGAAGGCGATGCAGGCTGGCGACTCGAACACGTCGTCGGTCACTTCGATGCCGTTTTTCAGGTGCGGATACTGCTCGGCGATTTGTTTGCCGACCTTGGTGTCGCTGTTGTGAAAGGCCGGCAGGCAGTGCATGAACTTGGTACGCGGGTTGCCGGTGGCTTTCATCAGGTCGGCGTTGACCTGATACGGCAGCAGTTGCTGGATGCGCTCGGCCCAGGCTTCCACCGGCTCACCCATCGATACCCAGACATCGGTGTGAATGAAGTCGACGCCCTTGACCGCTTCTTTCGGATCTTCGGTGAGGGTGATGCGTGCGCCGCTTTCCTCACCGTATTTTTTGCAGCGCGCCACCAGATCGTCCAACGGCCACAGCGCTTTCGGCGCGCAGATGCGCACGTCCATGCCCAGTTTGGCGCCGATCAGCAGCAGCGAGTTGCCCATGTTGTTGCGCGCGTCGCCCAAGTAGGCGTAGCTGATTTCGTGGATCGGCTTGTCAGCGTGTTCACGCATGGTCAGCACGTCGGCGATCATCTGGGTCGGGTGATATTCATCGGTCAGGCCGTTGAACACCGGCACGCCGGCGAACTTGGCCAGCTCTTCGACGATTTCCTGCTTGAAGCCACGGTACTCGATGGCGTCGTACATGCGCCCGAGCACGCGGGCGGTGTCCTTCATGCTTTCCTTGTGGCCGATCTGCGAGGAGTTCGGGTCGATGTAAGTGACGTTGGCGCCTTGGTCATAGGCCGCCACTTCGAAGGCGCAACGGGTGCGGGTCGAAGTTTTCTCGAAGATCAGGGCGATGTTGTTGCCCTTCAGATGCTGTTGCTCGGTGCCGGTGTACTTCGCACGTTTCAGATCGCGAGACAGGTCGAGCAAGTAACGCAATTCGCGAGGGGTGTGGTGTTCCAGGCTCAGCAAATTACGGTTGTGAATGTTAAACGCCATGATGATTCTCCTTGGATTCGGTAATCGGCCCGGCCGCGACGGGATGGGTGCGGCCGGGGGGACGGTCGTTTAGTAATCGATCGGGTCACGGATGATCGGGCAGGTCATGCAGTGGCCGCCGCCACGGCCGCGGCCGAGTTCGCCGGCGCTGATGGTGATGACCTCCACGCCAGCCTTGCGCAGCAGGGTGTTGGTGTAGGTGTTGCGGTCGTAGCCGATGACCACGCCCGGCTCCATCGCCACCACGTTGTTGCCGTCGTCCCATTGCTCGCGTTCGGCGGCGAAGCTGTTGCCGCCGGTTTCCACCACGCGCAGTTTCGGCAGGTTGAGCGCCGCAGCGACGGTGTCGAGGAAGCTGCCTTCTTCGCGGCGGATGTCGATGCCACCCTGTTTGCTTTCGTCAGGACGCAGGGTGAAGGCGACGATCTGGTTGACGACTTCCGGGAAAATCGTCACCAGGTCGCGGTCGCAGAAGCTGAACACGGTGTCCAGGTGCATTGCCGCGCGGGATTTCGGCAGGCCGGCGACGATGACTTTTTCCACTGCTTTGTTGTTGAACAGGTTCAGCGCCAGTTGGCCGATGGCCTGACGCGATGAACGCTCGCCCATGCCGATCAGCACCACACCGTTGCCGATCGGCATGACGTCGCCGCCCTCAAGGGTAGAGTTGCCGTGGTCCTTGTCCGGGTCGCCGTACCAGATATCGAATTCGGCGTTGGTGAACTGCGGATGGAATTTGTAGATGGCGGTGGTCAGCAGGGTTTCCTGACGGCGCGCCGGCCAGTACATCGGGTTCAGCGTCACGCCACCGTAGATCCAGCAGGTGGTATCGCGGGTGAACTGGGTGTTGGGCAGCGGCGGCAGGATGAAGCTGGAGTGGCCGAGGAAGTCGCGGAACATCTGGATGGTCTTGCCACCGAAGCTGTCCGGCAGATCATCGGCCGACACGCCGCCAATCAGGAATTCGGCGATGTGCCGTGGCTCGAGGCTTTTCAGCCAGGATTTCACTTCGCTGATCAGGCCCAGGCCCACCGAGTCGGCGGTCACCTTGCGCTCAAGAATCCAGTCCAGCGCTTCGGGAATGGCGACGATGTCGGTCAGCAGGTTGTGCATTTCCACCACGTCGATGCCGCGCTCGCGCATCTTGGTGACAAAGTCGAAATGGTCGCGCTTGGCTTGCGCCACCCACAACACGTCATCGAACAGCAGTTCATCGCAGTTGTTCGGGGTCAGCCGCTGATGGGCCAGACCTGGGGAGCAAACCATGACTTTACGCAGTTTCCCGGCTTCGGAGTGGACGCCGTACTTCACTTTTTCCGTGGTCATTTCTGTGTTCCTCCAGATGACAATTCAATCAGGGGTTACAGCGTCAGGAAGCCATCGTAGAGACCGTAGGCCGCCACCACGGCGCCCACGACCACTGCGGCGAAAATCAGCTTCTCGACGTTGGTGAAAACCGGTTGTTTGAGTTCCAGCTTGGCCTTGGCGAACAGGATCGCGCCGGGCGCATAGAGCAGGGCCGACAGCAGCAGGTACTTGACCCCGCCGGCGTACAACAACCACACCGCGTAGATCAGGGCGATACCGCCGATGATCAGATCCTTGCGCCGCTCGGCGGCGAAGCCTTCGTAGCTCTCGCCGCGCACCGCCAGCAGCAGGGCATAGGCCGCCGACCACAGGTACGGCACCAGAATCATCGAGGTGGCGAGGTAGATCAGTGACAGGTAAGTGCTGGCCGAGAACAGGGTGATGATCAGGAACACCTGCACCATCGCGTTGGTCAGCCACAGCGCGTTGACCGGCACATGGTTGGCGTTTTCCTTGCGCAGGAACTCCGGCATGGTGTGGTCTTTGGCGGCGGCGAACATGATTTCGGCACACAGCAGCACCCACGACAGCAGCGCACCGAGCAGCGAGATGATCAAGCCGACGCTGATCAGCACCGCCCCCCAGTGACCGACCACATGCTCAAGCACGGCGGCCATCGACGGGTTCTGCAGTTTCGCCAGTTCCGGCTGGGTCATGATGCCCAGCGACAGCACGTTCACCAGCACCAGAAACAGCAGCACGGTGATGAAGCCGATCACGGTGGCCTTGCCGACATCCGAGCGTTTCTCGGCGCGGGCGGAGAAGATGCTCGCGCCTTCGATGCCGATGAACACCCAGACGGTGACCAGCATCATGTTGCGCACCTGGTTCATCACACTGCCCAGATCGGGGTTTTTCACGCCCCAGATGTCGGCGGTGAAGA
The DNA here is from genome assembly GCF_004307505.1 of Pseudomonas sp. Sample_11. Classification (NCBI taxonomy): domain Bacteria; kingdom Pseudomonadati; phylum Pseudomonadota; class Gammaproteobacteria; order Pseudomonadales; family Pseudomonadaceae; genus Pseudomonas; species Pseudomonas sp. Sample_11. Next base: position 14,306 of record NZ_RCOD01000012.1, on the reverse strand, counting down.
TGTCCAGTCTGAACGCGAAGACTGCGATCAATACAAACAGCAGCAGCGGCACGACCTTGGCGACGGTGGTCACCAGGTTGATGAACGCCGCTTCCTTGATCCCGCGCAACACCAGGAAATGCACGCCCCACAGCAGCAAGGACGCGCCGATCACCGCCGCCGGGGTATTGCCTTCGCCGAAGATCGGAAAGAAATAGCCGAGGGTGCTGAACAGCAGAACGAAGTAACCGACGTTGCCCAGCCAGGCGCTGATCCAGTAGCCCCAGGCCGATGAGAAACCCATGTAGTCGCCGAATCCGGCCTTGGCGTAGGCGTAGACACCGCCGTCCAGGTCAGGCTTGCGATTGGCGAGGGTCTGAAAGACGAAAGCGAGGGTGAGCATGCCGACTGCGGTGATGGCCCAGCCGATCAGCACTGCACCGACGTCGGCGCTGGCGGCCATGTTTTGTGGCAACGAAAATATCCCGCCGCCAATCATTGAACCGACTACCAGTGCAACCAGTGCACCGAGTCTTAGTTTTCCGGGCGCTTCAGACATTTGCATGACTCCATTGCAGGAAAGGAGAGCTCACAGCCTAGTACTGTTGTCTGTTCGAACAGCTGACATGGATCAGTGCATGGTCACATTCCATTGTTAATGAATGACTTGTGCGCCCGTTGCGGGCATAACGCTGTAGCCTCAAAGGCCCATTCCAGAGCCGTTTCGCTTAGGCAGTCGAGAATAGCTATTAATGCTTTCGAACTATGACGCTAGTTGCTTTTCAGCGATTGGCAAATGTCGGTCATCTGTTTTCAGCACAGAATCGAATAATCAAGATCGGCGCACAAAACTGACTTAACGTGCTAAGCGTTATCGTGGTCGGCTATATATAACGGTGCGAAATTGGCCGTTACCTGATAAACGTCATCTACCCTTAGGCTTTTAGTCGGCAGTTGTTACAAATAAACAACAACGGCTCTTTCAAGGAGATCTGCATGTCGCAACCGACGCAAAAGCTGCGCCTTGGTGCGTTGATCGCGCTGGTGGTGGGGTCGATGATCGGCGGGGGGATTTTCTCGTTGCCGCAGAACATGGCGGCACGCGCCGATGCAGGGGCGATCCTGATCGGTTGGGGCATTACTGCGATAGGCATGCTGACGCTGGCGTTCGTCTTTCAGACCCTGGCCAATCGCAAGCCGGAGCTGGACTCGGGCGTCTACGCCTACGCCAAGGCCGGGTTTGGCGACTACATGGGATTTTCATCAGCGTGGGGTTACTGGATCAGTGCCTGGCTGGGCAACGTCGGCTATTTTGTCTTGCTGTTCAGCACCCTTGGCTATTTCTTCCCGGTGTTCGGTCAGGGCAACACGCCGATCGCCATCGGCTGCGCCTCGGTGCTGTTGTGGGCGGTGCATTTTCTGGTGATGCGCGGGATCAAGGAGGCAGCGCTGATCAACCAGCTGACCACCGTGGCCAAGGTCGTGCCGCTGATCATGTTCATCGTCATCGCTGCCGTCGCGTTCAAGGCAGAGATCTTCACCCGCGACATCTGGGGCCGCAGCAACCCGAACTTCGGCGGGGTGATGGATCAGGTGCGCAACATGATGCTGGTCACCGTGTTCGTCTTCATCGGCATCGAAGGCGCCAGCGTCTATTCGGCCCGCGCGGAGAAACGCAGCGATGTCGGCCGCGCCACGGTGATCGGTTTTCTCGGTGTGCTGGCGCTGCTGGTGCTGGTCAACGTGCTGTCGCTGGGGATCATGAGCCAGCCGGAACTGGCCAACCTGCAGAACCCTTCACTGGCGGCGGTGCTCGAGCACATCGTCGGGCCGTGGGGCGCGTTGCTCATCAGCGTCGGGCTGGCGATTTCCCTGCTCGGTGCATTGTTGTCCTGGGCCTTGCTGTGCGCGGAAATCCTCTTCGCCACGGCCAAAGACAAGACCATGCCGGCGTTCTTGAAGAAGGAAAACAAGAACCACGTGCCGGTCAACGCGCTGTGGCTGACCAATGTGATGATCCAGATTTTCCTGCTGATCACACTGTTCTCGGCGGGCACTTACACCAGTCTGATCTATCTGGCCTCGTCGATGATTCTGGTGCCGTACCTGTGGTCGGCGGCCTACGCGGTACTGCTCAGCGGGCGCGGCGAAACCTACGAGCACGCCTCGGCCGAGCGCACCAAGGATCTGCTGATCGGCGGCATCGCCCTGGTTTACGCGGTGTGGCTGTTGTATGCCGGCGGGGTAAAATATCTGCTGCTGTCGGCGCTGCTGTATGCGCCGGGGGTGATCCTGTTTGCCAAGGCCAAGCGTGAACAGGGGCAACCGGTTTTCACTACGGTGGAGAAAGGGATTTTTGCTTGCGTGGTGATCGGTGCGGGGCTGGCGGCGTATGGGTTGTATAGCGGAGTGTTGAGTTTGTAGGCGGATTTGCTTTGGCAGGTCAGGCCCCTTCGCGAGCAGGCTCGCTCCCACAGGACGACGCGAATCCATGTGGGAGCGAGCCTGCTCGCGAAGGCGGCCTCAAAATCACCACTGCGCCCGATGTGACCCCAATTCGACGGCCGGCCAATCCCACCGCACCGCCGTCCCGCTGATCTGCAGCGGCACGCGCAACCTCCGCGCCGGCCCCCACGCGGTGTGTTCAATCGCCGGATCCTGATCCTGCGCTTCTTCGGCCCGCAGCGGGTCATGCGTCCCCGGCCCATGCTCGACCAACAGCTTCGCCGTACGCGCCAGCGACAACCGCGCCGAGCCCCCGCGACCGTTGGCCAGTCGTTCAGTCAGCAACCTGAGCGCACTCGCCGCCAGCAGATACCCGGTCGCATGATCCAGCGCCTGCACCGGCAGCGGCGTCGGTTTATCGCTGTGCTTCCAATGCTGTCCGGCCTCGGCGATGCCGCTGCTCATCTGCACCAGGCTGTCGAAGCCCCGGCGGTTCTGCCAGGGGCCGCTCCAGCCGTAGGCGTTGAGGCAGACGTCGATCAGCCCCGGTGCCAGTTGCCTTCGGCGTTCAATACCAAACCCGAGATGTTCCAGCGCATCGGCGCGGTAGCCGTGCAGCAGAATGTCGGCGTCTTTCAACAGGCCTTCAAACACCGCGCGATCCGCAGGAGCCTGCAGATCCAGCCGCGCGCAGCGTTTGCCCACGGTCATCTCCGGAACGACGCCGGGTTCGTTCCAGCTCGGTGGATCGATGCGCAAGACGTTGGCGCCCAGCCCGGCGAGAAAGCGGCTGGCGGTGGGGCCGGCGAGCACGCGGGTCAGGTCGAGCACCTTGATCCCGGCCAGCGGTCGTGCGATCGAGCCTTGCCAGGCGGTGCGTTTCTCGTCCGTCTGCTCGATGAACTGCACCAGCGCTTCGGCATTCACCGCCAGCCCTTGCGGGTGTTGCTGCCACTGCGCCCAACTGCGCATTTCGGCGGCGCAGCCCTTGGCATCGACCACCGCCTGCTCAAGCTCCGCGCTCGCCCACTGTGCAACTTTCGCCGCCATCGCGGCACGATCGGCGCAGGCACCGAGCACGCGTTCAGCGGCGGCGCGGTGATGCGGAGCGTTGGTGTGCAGACGGATCCAGCCGTCCCGGGTCGCATAGTCGCCGGCGACGGGATCCCACAGCGGCGGCACCTGCCAGCCGATCGGGCGCAGCGAGGTGGAGAACCACAACGAGGCCAGACGGCGGTCGACTGCAACCGCAGGCAAGTGCCCGGTTTGCTGGTGAAGCAATTCGCTGAGCGCTTGCCCGGCAGCGGCGATGCTGGCGCAGGCCAGATCGGTCACGGCGAACGCCGAGGGCAACGCGCCGTCACCGTTGAAGGGGATCGGCGTGTGGGGCAGGCCGAGTGCGGTTTGGATGGACGTGAGCAGATCAGTCATCGAAGGCCCTCCGGAACGAGAGGGGGATGATAGTGCAAAACATAACCGGGCTGGATTGAGGATCGTTCCCACGCTCCGCGTGGGAATGCCGCCCGGGACGCTCTGCGTCCCAATCGAAAGCTGGAACGCGGAGCGTCCCTTGATGCATTCCCACGCGGAGCGTGGGAACGATCGATAGGTGGGGTAGCGGCTAGACGCGAAACTGATCCATCAATTTCATCTGCTGGCTCGCCAGGCTGTTGAGCTGGCTGCTGATCGCTGCCGATTCTGTGGCCTGCTCGGTCAGGGTTTCGGTGACGGTGCGAATCGCCGAGACGTTGCGGTTGACCTCTTCGGCCACGGCGCTCTGTTCTTCGGCGGCGCTGGCGATCTGCAGGTTCATGTCGCTGATTACCGTCACCGCATCGCTGATCTTGCCCAGTGCATCGACCGCCTGACGAATCTGCCCGGCGTTGTTGTGCGCCTGGGTCTGGCTCGAGTGCATGGTCGCGACCACGCCACGGGTGCCGGTCTGAATGCGCTCGATAACGATGCGGATTTCTTCCACCGAATCCTGCGTGCGCTTGGCCAGGTTGCGCACCTCGTCGGCGACCACGGCAAAACCGCGACCGCTTTCGCCGGCGCGGGCGGCTTCGATGGCAGCGTTGAGGGCCAGCAGGTTGGTTTGTTCGGCGATGCTGCGAATCACTTCCAGCACCGAGCCGATCTGCTCGCTGTTCACTGCCAGCGCTTCGACTTCGGTCACTGCTTTGCTGACCTCATCGGCCAGCTGATTGATGTCGCGGGTGCTGCGCTCGATGATCGCCATGCCATCCTTCGCCGACTGATCGGCACCCTTGGCGGCGTTGGCGGCGTTCGAGGCACTGTTGGCAACGTCGTGGGCAGTGGCGCTCATTTCGTTGGACGCGGTGGCGACCTGATCGATTTCGCGGAACTGCACCTGCATGCCTTCGCTGGTCTGGCGGGCAATTTCCGATGACTGATCAGCCGTGCCACGTGCTTCGGTGATGCTCTGTTTGATCTGCGCGATGGTCGGCTGAAGCTTGTCGAGGAAGCGGTTGAACCAGTTCACCAGTTCGCCCAGTTCATCTTTCTTGCTGTAGTTCAGGCGCTGGGTCAGATCGCCTTCGCCGCTGGCGATGTTCTTCAACATGTCGGCGACGCTGTTGATCGGACGGGTGACGCCGGAGGCGGTGAGCCAGATCAGCAGCAGGCCGACCAGACCGGCCACGCCCGCCACCAGCAGGGCAGTGATGACGCCGGTTTGTTGCGCGTCATCCAGCACCGCTTGCAGTTTCACCGAGTCGGCCAGCAGCACGTGCTCGGGCAGGTCGATGACCACGCCCCAGGCGCGCGAATTGCCGATCGGGTCGACCGGGTAAACCGCGCGAATCAGCTCGCCCTGTTGGAGAATTTTCGCCGTACCGCTGCCAACCAGTTGCAAGACATCCTTGCCGTCAGCGCCGAGGGTGTCGCTGATTTTTTTGCCGACCCGCGTCGGGTCAGCACTGTCGGCCGCCAGCACGCCGCTGCCGGAAACGATCAGCATGTGCCCGGCGTTGTTGAACAGGCTGCGCTGCGAGTCGACGGCGGCGGCTTGCAGGGCGTCGAGCGCGATGTCGACACCGACCACGCCGATCGCTTTGCCGTCGACCAGCAGCGGCACGGAAATGGTGGTCATGAGCATTTCCTTGCCACCGACGGTGTCGGCATACGGGTCGAGCAGGCAGGTGCGCTTGTTGTCGCGAGGGCAGGTGTACCAACTGTTGTATGGCGTGCCGCTGACGCTGAGGGTGGTTTTGGTCAGGTCGTCCTCGACCATGATTGTATTCAGCGCGGCGCCGGCGGCACGGCTCCAGTACGAGGCGAAGCGCCCGGCTTCGTTGGACTGCCGCGCGGCATCGTTGGCGAATTCGCTGTCCTTGCCGTCGAGGCCGTTGGGTTCGAAGGCCAACCAGATGCCAAGGACTTTATCGTTGCGCTCGAAAGCGGTTTTCAGACTCTGGTTCAACTCTTCCCGAACGGCGCCGGCTTCGAGTGAACGCTTGGCCGCCATCGTCCGCAGATCCTTGATCTGATCGGCGAGGGCGGTGACCACCAGCAGGCTTTCACCAAAGGTTTTCTGCACCCGCACCGCTTGCTCGGCGGCCTTGGCCTGCAACAGGTTCTGCACGCTGGCGGTGAGCAACTGGTTGCTGGATTGACTGACCAGCGCGTCGTTCTGGTTGGTCTGGTAGATGTTCATGCTGACAATCAGTGCCACCACTGCGAGCAGGCACAGGCCGGAGAGCAGGACGATTTTCAGGCGAATGGAAAGAGAGTCGAACATGGGGCGATCTCGCGAATGGAATAAACAGGTGGCTGGGCCGGGAGCCCGGTTTGCCAAATCCATTCAGCGCCATTCAATCCTCATCGGCGTTAAGCGAAACGGCATGAGGCGCTTGCCGACGGACGGTCGCTGCTAAACGTTTGCGCAGGGGAAAGTGCTGAAAAGGCTTTAATTACAGGGATGTTTCACTACCGCGACGGGCGTCTCCGGGCGCGACCAGATCCACAGGTTGCCCAGGCCCATGCCGGCAATCGCCAGATAGCTCGGCCAGCCGTGGTCGAGCATCACCAGCATCAGCGTGGCGCACAGCAGCATGCTGACGGTGGCGCTGACTTTGGCCTTACGCGCGATGATCCTGCCGTTGCGCCAGTTACTCAGGATCGGCCCGAAGAGGCGATGATTCTCCAGCCACGCACTCAAGCGCGGCGAACTGCGGGTCGCGGCCCACGCGGCAAGGAGGATGAACTCGGTGGTCGGCAGACCGGGCACGACGATGGCGACCAGGCCAATGCCGAGGCTGACATAGGCCAGCAGGCCGAACAGCAGACGGGCGAGTTTTGATGGGACGGGTGCGGGCATGGCTCAGCGGTGGCTTCTGAAGCGGAACGGGGATCTTACAGACTTACGCAGACCCCCTGTAGGAGCTGCCGAAGGCTGCGATCTTTTGATCTTTAAAGCAACATCAAAAGATCGCAGCCTTCGGCAGCTCCTACACAGGGATATTCGTGGCGCTCAGGCCACTTCGGCTTCTATGGCATAAGCCCGTTCCAGCAGCACGGTGAAGCGGTTGAACGCATCCAGTGCACCTTGCTCCACTTCGGCTTCTTCCTCTGCCGTGAACGGCAACGCATCGAGGGTGCGCACAAAGCTTTTCCAGCCCTCGGCGCGGCCACCTTGCGGTTCCGCCAAATGCCGTGCACCGAAGCTTTCGCTCAGCTCCAGTGCCACCGCGCGCTTGATCAGGAACGCCGCGCCGAGCTTGGAACCCTCGGAAACAAAGATCCAGCCCAGCGCCCGCGCCTTGCTCGGGTTTTTAAGCGCGCCGGCCACCGGCGCCGGAACCTCGGTGTCGAGGTCGGCAAGGTCAGCCTTGGCCGCTTCGGCGCGGCAACGGGCCGGCAGATCGGGGACGATTGAAGTCAGTTCGGCATCGTTGTACAGCTCGACCAGTTCCGCCTGGAACAGGTATTGCGCGACGACGAAACGGGCGAAGCTGGCGCGGGTTTCGAACGGCGCGTGGGCTTTGACCAGCGCATCGAGTTTGCTGTGCGGCTCATGGGTGATCTGGTTCAGGCGTTGCGAACGCAGGGCTTTTTCCGGGGCGGTCATGGGGTGTCCTTGATAAATGAGGCGCTTGATAACAAGACGTACGGGCGGGCGGCGGACAGTAAAAAAACCTCACTGCGCAGCGCGAACACGCGCAGTGAGGCCGGGCGGATCAGATGTCCCAGATCAGGTTGATCGCGAAGTTGCGTCCCGGTTGGGTCAGCCGATCGAGGTTGGCCGGTTGCGTCACCGAGGCTTCGCCAACGCTGTCGTAACCGCGCACGTCATCCCACAGCCAGTACTTCTTGTCGGTCAGGTTGTAGACGCCGCCGCTGACGGTGACATCGTTGGTGACTTTGTAATAGCCGGCCAGATCGAGAATGCCGAAGCCCGGGGTCTTGAACTGACTGCTGACGCCGTCCGGCGACTTGAAGTTGCTGTCGTCGACGCGGTCCTTTTTCTTCACCACGGTCCAGCTCAGCAGGCCGCCATAGTTGTCCTGGTCGTAACCGAGGCCGAATACGCCGGTGAGCGGATTGACGCTGTTGATCGGCTCGCCGCTATCGTTGTTGCGACCGTAGGCGTAGGCGATCGAGCCTTGGGTATACAGGCCTTGCGGCGCGCCGAACGCATCCAGGTTCAAGCGACCTTTGACTTCCGCACCCTTGATGGTGGCGCGCTTGATGTTGTTGCTCTGGAAGGTCAACTGATCGTCGCCCGGCTTGACCGCGTCCTCGTTGATGAAGTCGCGGTACTTGTTATAGAACACCGCGACGTCGAACGAACCCTGCTCGAAATTCCCGCGCAGGCCGGTTTCGAAGCCTTTGCTCTTTTCCGGCTCGAGGTCGGAGTTGGGCGCCACGGTGTAGCCGGTGGTGTTGTTCTCGAAACGCCCGTAAAGGGCTTTCGCCGTCGGCGTGCGGAAGCCTTCGGCGTACTGGCCGTACCAGGTGTAGTTGTCCGTCAGTGCATAGGTCAGGCCGAATTTTGGCGAGACTTTGTGCCAGGTCTTGTTCTTGTCGCTGACCGTGCCCTGGCCGTCGGCATTCACGGTGTTGAGGAATTCCTCGGTGATGTGCGGCTTGAGCTGGGTGTAGTCGTAGCGCAGGCCCGGCAGGAAGGTCCAGTCGTTCCAGCTGATCTGATCCTGGGCGAACAGGCTGTAGGTGTTGATGGTCGGATCGGGGAAATCAGAGGCCTTGGCCAGCACGTCCGCCGCACTGGTCGCGCCAATCGCCGTGCAGCCGCGACCGACGGCCACGCAGGTGCCGTCGCCGCTGCGTGAACCGGTGACTTTCTGCTGTTTGATCGTGGTGCCGTAAGTCAGCAGGTGATCGGTGTCACCGATGGCGAAAGCCTTGTCCAGTTGCGCGTCGAACACCCACTGTTTTTCTTCGTAGATCGTGTCTCGGGTACGCAGCACTTTACGAGTGATCGGGTAGTACAACTCCTCGGTGCTCTGGTCGGTCTTGGCGATCTGGTGATTGAGGCTCCACTTGACGTTATCGACCAGCAGGCTGTCGAGGGCGAACGCGTGTTCGATACCGAAACGCTCGCGGGTGATGGTGTCGTTACCGGTGCGCCACTGGTACATGCCGCCGGGCAGGACGCTGCTCGGAATGGTCGGCGCGCCGTTGAAATACGGGCCGCCGTAGGCACTTTTCTGGTCGGTGTCGCGATCGTCCTTGTACTTTTCGTAGGTCAGGCCCAGGCGCGAATCGTCGTTGTAGTTCCAGCCGAGTTTGGCCAGGACGTTAGTCGCGCGCACGTCTTCCGGGTTGGCGGCGGTGCGCGCAAGGCCGGTGCCGTTGTTGCCGCCGAAGGACTCGGTTTCGTGTCCGTCGCGCTGGCTGTAATGCAGCAAGCCGTCGAACTCACCGCTGCGCCCGGCGACGGTGGCCGACTTCAGCCAGCTGTCGTCGGCGGAGCTGTAACCGCTTTTCAGGCGCGCGCCGACGTCCTTGCCCGGTTTGATGATGTCGTCGGCGTCCAGCGTGTAATAGCTGACCGCGCCACCAATGGCGTTGCTGCCGTACAGCACCGAGGCCGGGCCGCGCAGAATTTCCACACGCTTGACGATTTCCGGGTCGACGTAGTTGCGCTGGCTCTTGGCGTAGGGGCCGTTGAAGAAACCGTTGGGGATTTCCACGCCATCGACCTGGGTCAAGATGCGGTCGCCGTCGATACCGCGAATGTTGTAGCCACTGATGCCGCCGCGCTGACCGGCACCGCCAACGGAAACGCCCGGCTCGTAGCGCACCAGATCCTTGATGGTATTGACGTTGTTGCGGTCAAGCGCTTGGCGATCATGCACGCTGACCGTCGAGGGCACGCTGTTGACCGACTGTTCCTGGCGAGTGGCGCTGATGGTCACCTGATCGAGATTGAGCGTGCCGCTGCTGTTGCGTTTTTCCAGCACGACATTGTTGTTGCTCAGTTTGCGAAAGCTCAGGTTGGTCCCCACCAACAGGCGCTCGAGGGCTTTCTCCGGCGGCAGCGAACCGCGCACGCCCGGCGACGACACGTTCTGCCCCAACTCGGCCGGCAAACCGACCTGCCAACCGGTCACGGCGGTAAAGGCATTCAATGCCGAAACCAGTGGTTGCTGGCTGATGGCGAAGGCGTAATCGCCCATGTTGCGCGCCGGTTGCTCGGCGGCGGCGAGCAGCGGTGCGGTGCCAGCCATGAGGATGGCCGCAGTCAGCAGCGACAGTACGCGGGAAGGGGAAGCAGTCTGGCGGGTAAGGCGTGAGGACATCGATAGCGCTCCGTGTCGCACGAATCTTTATAGGTGCTGATCGGCATGGTTAGATGCGAATCAATTGCATTGGCTATAACGAGACGTACTGCCGTTGGCTATCGAGTAAAAATAATTCTCATTCAGTTCAGAATCACCAGCGCAGGGAATTCCTGCAGGCGCGCCGAGGTGATGTGGGCGAGAGAGCGGACCACGTCGAGCGGCTGGTCGAGACGGTAATTGCCGGTGACGGCGACGTCGGCCAGTTGCTCGTTGTTGTTGATGATCCAGCCCGGATAGTAGCGGCGCAGCTCGGCCAGCACCTGATTCAGCGGGCAGTTCTCGAACACCAGACGGCCTTCAACCCAGGCCAGATCGGCATTGGCGTCGAGCTTGGCAGGGCGATCAAATCCGTTGGGGCCGATGCGAATGCTTTCCCCGGCACGCAGGCGCACCCGGGCATCGTTGTGGGTGGCGCGCAGATCGACATCGCCACGCTGCACATTCACTTGCGCGACCCCGTCGAGGTAGCGCACGGCGAACGCGGTGTCGTGGACGCTGGCCGTTACCGGACCTGCGTCGATCTCCAGCGGCTGATTACGCCCGCTGGCGATCTCGAAAAACGCCTCGCCCTGAAACAGTCGGGCCACGCGCTGTTGATCGTTGATGGTGCTGGAAAACGCCGAATTGGTATTGAGCAGAACCTTCGAGCCGTCCTCCAGTTGCAGACGCTGACGCTCGCCGACCACGGTGAGGTGATCCGCTTGAATGCGCATCGGCAGGTTGCTGAAACTGAACAGCCCGAGGATCAGCACCGCAGCGGTAGCCAGCGGTTTCCAGTGCGGGCGCAAGCGTTTGAGAAAAGTGATTTTTACCGGTTTTGCTGCCAGAGCCTCGGCGCACAGTGCGACTTGCGGGCCGTCCCAGATCGCCTGGGCCTTGGCGAATGCCTCGGCATTCAACGGATCAGCCGCCAGCCAGGCATGAAATTGCCGGGTCTGTTCCTCATCCGGGCTGCCGAGCACGATGAGCCAGTCCAGCGCCTGGTCCATTGCAGCTGCAGCGTCCCGCGCTGAATCGGGCGAAGGCGGGCGGTGGGTGTCCGTCACGGTGGTTCCTCAGGGCTTCTGGCGAAGCAAGGCTTCTGGCGAAGCAGTTTCTAGCTTCAAGCTGCAAGCTGCAAGCCGGATTGGGTTACTGCATTTCGTTTTTGCTTGCCGCTTGAAGCTTGCAGCTCAAAGCTTGCCACTGCCGTTATGTCGTTCGGCAACGCCGATGCAGATCGACATGATCAGTTTCAGTTCCTTCTGCACGGTGCTCAGCGAAACATCAAGTTCATCAGCGATTTCCTGATAGCTGTGGCCGTGCAAACGGCTGAGGATGAAGATCTGCTGCTGGCGCGGGCTGAGTTGGCTGAGGCTCACGTTCAAACGCTCCAGCAGTTGTTCGGCGTGGGCGGCGTCTTCGGCGCTGCTGGCGGGCGCGGCGATGCTCTGCACGACATCTTGCGGCACGTCGTCGACCATGGTCCGCGCATGAATCTTGCGCGCACGCAAATGGTCCAGCGCCAGATTGCGCGCGGTCTGGAAGACAAAGGGTTCAAGGTGATCGATGGCCCGTTCGCTCAACGCCCGGGTCACGCGCAGGTAGGTCTCCTGTAACAGGTCTTCAGCGGTGCTGTGATTGTTGACCATCCGTTCCAGCGTGCGCAGCAGGGAAGTGCGCTGGGCGAGGAAGACGTGGTTGAAGCGCGATTGACTCACGGGAGGACCTGATCCATTTCGAGCGAATGATAATGCTTATCATCCATCTGAATGGTCAAGTGCTGATTTGTCTGAGAACGGTAAAGCTCTGGGTAAAACAGGACCCCTGTAGGAGCTGCCGAAGGCTGCGATCTTTTGATCTTGTTTTTAAAAAGTCAAAATCAAAAGATCGCAGCCTTCGGCAGCTCCTACAGGGATGTGCGTCAAATCAAGGAGCGCCGGTTCATTCGGCGTTACACAATGCCAGGCAGTTATCCAGCATGCGGTTGGAGAAGCCCCATTCGTTGTCGTACCAGGCCAGCACTTTCAGCAACTTGCCACTGACTTTGGTGTGGTTGGCGTCGAAGATTGACGACAGCGGGTTGTGGTTGAAGTCGCTGGAAACCAGCGGCAAGGTGTTGTAACCGAGAATCTTCGAATGCTGGCTCGCCGCTTTCAGCAGGGCGTTGACTTCATCGGCACTGGCTTCTTTCTTCAGTTGCACGGTGAGGTCGACCAGCGACACGTTGATCACCGGTACGCGCACAGCCATGCCGGTCAGTTTGCCCGCCAGTTCCGGCAGCACCAGGCCTACCGCTTCGGCTGCGCCGGTCTTGCTCGGGATCATGTTCTGCGTGGCCGAGCGGGCGCGGTACGGGTCGCTGTGATAGACGTCGGTGAGGTTCTGGTCGTTGGTGTAGGCGTGGATGGTGGTCATCAGGCCGCTTTCGATCCCCAGCTCGCGATGCAGCACCTGCGCCACTGGCGCGAGGCAGTTGGTGGTGCACGAAGCGTTGGAAATGATCTGGTGCGACTGACGCAGAATGTCGTGGTTGACGCCATAAACGACGGTGGCGTCGGCGCCTTTGGCCGGGGCAGAAATGATCACCTTGCGGGCGCCGGCGCTGATATGCGCGGCGGCTTTGGCACGGTCGGTGAACAGACCGGTGCATTCGAACACTACGTCGATTTTTTCTGCGGCCCACGGCAGGTCGGCCGGGTTGCGAATGGCGCTGACCGCGATGCGGTCGCCATTGACCGTCAGGCTTTCGTTATCGTGCGCCACTTCGGCGTCGAAAGTGCCGTGGACGGTGTCGTATTTGAGCAGATGGGCATTGATCGAACTGTCACCCAGATCGTTGATCGCGACGATCTGCAGGTCTTGACGATAGCCTTGGGTATACAGTGCGCGCAGGACATTACGGCCGATGCGGCCAAAACCATTGATTGCGATTCGAAGAGTCATGGAACAGCGCCGCCGTCGTTTTGTTGTTGGAATTACAAGATTATTCGCATAAAAATAGAAAACAAGCCTTTTTAGTGGCAATATTTTGTTTTATCTACAACGAGTGACCTGAATCAACTGGTCCGAATGGTCAAAAAAGCCGTCTGTCATTCCAACAACAACGGCGTTTGATCAGCATAGACAATCAGGTCGCCACATCCGTTAGCCTGGAGTTCTACACATGCATCCCCGCGTTCTTGAGGTCACCGAACGGCTTATCGCCCGCAGCCGCGCCACGCGTCAGGCTTACCTTGCATTGATTCGCGGCGCCGCCACCGACGGCCCGATGCGCGGCAAGCTGCAATGCGCCAACTTCGCCCACGGCGTGGCCGGTTGCGGCAGCGAAGACAAGCACAGCCTGCGGATGATGAACTCGGCGAACATCGCCATTGTGTCTTCGTATAACGACATGCTTTCGGCGCACCAGCCGTACGAAGTCTTTCCACAACAGATCAAGAACGCCCTGCGCGAAATCGGCTCGGTCGGCCAGTTCGCCGGCGGCACTCCGGCCATGTGCGATGGCGTGACCCAGGGTGAGCCGGGCATGGAACTGAGCCTGCCCAGCCGCGAAGTGATCGCCATGTCCACCGCCGTGGCGTTGTCGCACAACATGTTCGACGGCGCGCTGATGCTCGGCATCTGCGACAAGATCGTTCCGGGCCTGATGATGGGTTCGCTGCGTTTCGGTCATCTGCCGACCATTTTCGTACCGGGCGGGCCGATGGTGTCGGGGATTTCCAACAAGGAAAAAGCCGACGTCCGCCAGAAGTACGCCGAAGGCAAGGCGACCCGCGAAGAGCTGCTGGAATCGGAGATGAAGTCCTACCACAGCCCGGGCACCTGCACCTTCTACGGCACCGCCAACACCAACCAGTTGCTGATGGAAGTCATGGGCCTGCACTTGCCGGGCGCGTCTTTCGTCAACCCGAACACGCCGCTGCGCGACGCCCTGACCCGCGAAGCCGCGCATCAGGTCACGCGCCTGACCAAGCAGAACGGCAACTTCATGCCGATCGGCGAAATCGTCGACGAAAAGGCGCTGGTCAACTCCATCGTTGCCCTGCACGCCACCGGCGGCTCGACCAACCACAC